>JAFGAP010000142.1 GCA_016933635.1 Kosmotogaceae bacterium | reverse complement strand
CCCGACTTCTTTTCGCAGAGCGATCGGCTATCGGCAAATCAAAGCTAAGTACTCAACACTGCTTATGATGGAAACGAGATGTTTCATCGTTCTGAAAACGTTGAGTTCTCAAATCCCGTTGCTGATATAATCTCTTTAGAGGTGATCTAGATGGGAGAGTTCTCAATTGTTGCTACAATAAATGACCGGAAGCTTCTCAAATCGATCGAAATGTCGGGTGCATCGGCCATACGATTCAATTCTTCTCACGTTTCTCTTGAAGAGCTTCAGAAGTTCATCTCTTACTACGAAGATAACTGCGCTCTTCCTTTGTATATAGATCTACAGGGCGCCAAGCTTCGGCTGTCCAGAAATCAGCCAATAATGGAAGTGAAGGCAGGGGAACAGGTTGTTCTTGGCTGTCAATCCTCTCAGCTGAGAAGCATAGCGGTTGATCCCAGAACCCTTTCATACCTCTCTCCCGGGATGAGGGTCTCAATAGAGGATGGCAGGATTGAACTGCAGGTACTCAAGCTCGAGGCGGATTTCGCAAGAGCTATGGTTTTGAGAGGCGGCGTTATCAGACCGGCCAAAGGTATGAATATCTCGCCCCATCCGATTAATCAGATTGAACTCTCCTCCAGAGATTCAGACATTGTGCTTGCCACAAAGAAGTATGGCTTCGTTAGATATGCGCTCTCCTTTGTTTCCAGTCCAAGCGAGGTAATCGAATTGAAGGAACTCTCCGGAAGAGAAGTAGCTTCCAAGATCGAAAGAGAGCTCCCGTTCTCCAGAGTAGAGGAGATCTCGGCTTCAAGTGACGAGATCTGGTTCTGTAGAGGTGACCTAGGAGCTCAACTGGGGGCGCGAGGCCTTGTAGATTTCTATACATTCTTCTCGGACAATCTCCGTAAACTCTACAAACCTGTGCTCATGGCTGGTGAGGTTCTTGAACACATGGTAGATGGACCCTTCGCTACCAGGAGTGAGCTATGTCATCTGAAGGACATTCAGAGGCAGGGATTTGCGGGAGTTGTTCTCTCAAACGAAACGGCTTACGGTTCCTTCCCGATAGAGGCCATAAAGACGGTTCTGGAGGTAACATCGGATGAATGAAATTGTTTCAGACATTGCTAACTCGCTCTCTCTACCGAAATGGAAAGTTGAAAATGCCGTTGAACTGCTGGAAGAAGGAAAGACTATACCATTCATTGCCAGATACAGAAAGGAAAAGACCGGTGAACTGAACGAGATTCAGTTAAGAGAGATCTCCGATGCGCTCGAATACGCCAAGAAGCTTCGCTCCAGGAAAGAAGAAGTCCTGAGAATAATCGAAGAAAAGGGCAAACTCACCGAGGAACTGGAAGCAGCCATCAGTAATGCAAAAAACCTTCAGCTGGTTGAGGACTTATACCTTCCCTTCAAATCGAAGAAGAAAACCAGAGCGGACAAAGCGAGGGAAAAGGGGCTACAACCGCTGGCAGATTTCCTGAAGACTTCAAGGATCAAGGACGAAACCTTCGTCCTTACGTTTGTTGATGCAGAAGAGGAGATATTTCAGATAGAAGAGGCTCTCGAAGGAGCCAGGGATATTCTCGCCGAAGAGTTTTCTCAGGAGATATCCGTGAGGGAAAGGCTAAGAAATCAACTAAAGGCAAAAGGGACAATCAAAAGTTCTAATTCCGATAAGCAGGACGAGCGCGAGGTTTACAGGGACTACTATGATTTCTCACAACCGATCTCTAGACTGGCCGCTCATCAGGTTATGGCTCTTTTCAGGGGAGAACGGGAGGAGATTCTCTCGTTGAAGCTGGAGTTGCCCTTCGATATTCTGCCTTCTCTAAGAGACTCGATAGGGTGGAAAGACTATCTAGCCTACTATGAAGAACTGGTAGAGGCTTCGTCCGATTCTTACTCTAGATTGCTTATGCCTTCTATTGAACGAGAAGTGAGAAACATTATTAGAGAAGAGGCTGAGGGAAGGGCGATCCATGTTTTCGCCAGAAATCTCAGGGATCTTTTCCTCCAGCCTCCTCTCGGCGAAAAAGTCGTAATGGGTATCGACCCGGGTTACAGGACCGGATGCAAAGTGGCAGTCATCGGAAAGGACGGCTCACTTCTCTATCATGATGTGATATTTCCGACCCCGCCTCAGAACGATTACATAAACTCTTCAATGAAGGTAGTTCAGGCAATAAATACCTTAGAGGTCGAACTCATATCTATCGGCAACGGTACAGGTTCCAGGGAAACAGAGGTCTTTGTGAGCAAGCTGATAAAGGAGCACAAACTTCCCGTCAAATATATGATTGTAACTGAGTCGGGCGCTTCGGTTTACTCGGCCTCAAAAGTTGCGATTGAGGAGTTCCCGAACGAAGACGTAACCACAAGAGGAGCTATCTCGATTGCGCGGAGGGTTCAGGATCCATTGGCCGAATACGTGAAAATCCCCCCAGAGGCTATTGGCGTCGGCATGTACCAGCACGATGTCAATCAGTCGGAATTGAAGAAGACGCTCGACAGAGAGGTCGAGTCCGTTGTGAATTTAGTGGGTGTCAATCTAAACACTGCATCGGAGCATTTGCTCAAATACATCTCCGGATTAAACTCTAGAGCCGCACTGAACATTGTAAAGCACAGGACCGAAAACGGAGGATTCAGGAACAGAAAGGAACTGCTAAAGGTCTCCGGTTTAGGCCCAAAGGCCTTCGAGCAGGCGGCCGGTTTCTGTAGAATCATCAATGGATCAGAGGCTCTCGATGGGACTTCCGTTCATCCCGAAAGTTATGAGATTGCCAGAGATATCCTCAATAGCGCTGACTTTGACCCTGAGGAGCTGTTCACGAAAAAAGAAGAAGTCCCGGCGAGACTCGACGAGATCGATCTCGACGCTTTTTCTAAGGAGAAGGGATTCAATCCAATAACCGTGAGAGAAGTTGTGGGCATGCTGAAAAAGCCAGGTTTAGACCCCAGGGAGGAACTCGAAAAACCGATCCTTAGAACGGATGTCCTTTCCATGGAAGACCTGTCCGCAGGGATGGAACTGGAAGGGACTGTTCGAAATGTCGTAGATTTCGGAGCCTTCGTTGACATAGGAGTCAAGCAGGATGGCCTTATTCACAAGAGCAAAATGGGAAGAAGGGTTATAGACCCTCTCGAGGTATTGAGCGTAGGTCAGATTGTGAAGGTAAGGGTCCTGGAAGTCGACACGAAGAGAATGAGAATAGGGCTTGAGCTGCTCACAAATGCCAACAGTACTTGATCTTCATAAGCCGAAGACTTTGTGAAGTTCTCTGTTCGAATCTAATCTCTCCAAGGCACTGAACATTTGAATCTCGAAAGAAATCCCGCAAAGGATTGACCCCGCTTACTCCCTATCGCAAAGGGGATAAACAGGCCGGAACTATTATTGTCGCTCTCCGAAGATAATCGTTCCCAGTCTAACCATGTTCGAACCCTCTTCGATCGCGACCCGGTATGAATTGGACATTCCCATCGATAAGTTCTTCATCTCGACTCCTTCGATCTTCTCTTTTGAGATCTCTTCAAAAAGCCTTCTCGTAAGCCTCAAACTAGGCCTGATCTCTTCGGGATCCTCTGTGAAAGGTCCCATAGTCATTAGACCGACCACAACAATATTCTTGAGCGGCGAGATCTCGGTTATCAATTGCAGAACACTTTCCGGAAAGACTCCTGCCTTGTTCTCCTCCCTGCCGCTGTTAACCTCGATCATAACCGGCATCTTCTTACTAAGGTATGAGCATCTCTTGTCTATCTCCTCTGCGAGCTTGAATGAATCTATGGTCTGAATCATGTCGAAAATCTCTACCGCTCTTTTCACTTTGTTTCTCTGTAAGTGCCCAATGCAATGCCATCTAGCTTTGTTGCCTATAGCTTCGAACTTCCCTTCAGCCTCCTGGACGTAGTTCTCACCGACATCTCTCAAACCGCTTTCCAGAAGCTCTAGAATCTCTGAAGTAGTTCTCGTTTTCGATGCAGCTACAATGGTCACATAATCGGGTATTTCACTTCTCAGTCTTTTCACATTCTCAATAATCATCTTCAGACCCCCTTTTAGTAAATTATATTGCATCGAATCCCATTGTGTTTGAGCTAAGACGAAAATCGTGATATTATTCAAATTGCCGGGGTGAATACTCAGTAGGAGATGATGTTATGAGTAAGGGTATCGCCTTGTTATTGGTTGTATTGATTTCGGCGGCTGCAATCGTTAATCTCGCAACAACAGTTATTACATCAAACAAACTCTTGCAAGAGATTTCGACAGTCCGCACCGACCTTTTCACTCTCAAATCGAGAGTTGCCTCTCTCGATGCAGTTGTAACCGATATTCGAAACCGAATCGAGCAATCCGGTGATTTTGTCAAATCGGTTCACTTCACCAGATCTTCGACAACTCTTGAAAAAGTAGCACTCAAGGCCTCAGTTAGTCTTTCTGAATTCACCGAAGGAAGTCAGTCGTTTCTCAATGTAATCGATGAAGATGCAGAGGTTCGTTCTTATGAGCTCAAATCAGAGAACGGTGTCTTCACTGCCATGATCGAGCTCTTGTCTGATGAAACATATCACGGTCAGGTTAGAGTTATAGATGGCGATAAAGAGAAATTCAGCAACGAATTTGCCATTCCTCACGATCTTTACAACGTTCAGCGCTACCAACTGCTTGGACATGCCTGGCTTCTTGAAACGGACAAGATTCACTACTCATTTGATCTTTACACGCAGTATTGCAGAGATGAAGAGCTTAGAATTTCTGAAGCGGCGATTAAGGTTGTTGAAGGAGAGGATACGAGAGAGACCCTCTTTCTACCGTTAGACAATTCGCAGGAATTACCAAAAACTGTCTATTACGAGGCCGATAGAGACGCATCGCTCACTTTTGTAGCAGAAATATCCTATAGATTTGGAGAGTCGAAGACTGAAGAGGTGAAGATAAATTACCATTTCTGACAATTAGAGTCAAGACTTTTGTTTGATAATCTTCACTGCTCGGATACAATCTCAATATAGTAGGTGAGTAGATTGCAGAGACGAGAATGGCTTGAAAGATATAGAACTGATGCACTTCAGCAGACCTGTAACGGTTTAGATATTGACAAATCGCAACTGCGGGACTTCATTCTTCGGATGGCCGGCTTTCTTGAAGAGTCTAATATTATCGCCGACTTCGGCTGTCGTGCACAGGACTTCTGGCCGTTACTTAGAAACATGAGGATGAGAGTTGTGGGCGTTTCTTGCAATAAAACCGTGAAACAGGCAAAGGGTATTCGGGTCATGAACATAGGGTTTTCTGACTTCAATTTTCTCGGCATCTTTGATGCATTTGTATCCTCAGGAATACTTCAGAACCTCCACCCCGAATTATGGTCAAAGACGCTTCTGAGGATCGCTCGATCCGTTAAGACAAGCGGTGTGGGTCTTCTCGTA
Organism: Kosmotogaceae bacterium; assembly: GCA_016933635.1. Taxonomy (GTDB): domain Bacteria; phylum Thermotogota; class Thermotogae; order Petrotogales; family Kosmotogaceae; genus Mesotoga. Next base: position 2,886 of record JAFGAP010000142.1, on the reverse strand, counting down.
ACGGGTATCAGTAATGAAAAAGAGGCGAAAAAGAGATGTGAAACTCTCAAGAATAGTGGTCTTCCCGTCGTCATTGGCGAGTATATAGATGACGACGGGAACTACAATTTCAAACCCTTGAAGAGCTGGTACGATCAATGGCTGAAAAATGCAGGTTTCTATGTTTTCAGGGAAGAAATGATCCGGGATACAGTCTACTCGCTTATAAAGAAATAGAGAAGATCTTCCATGTCTTGCAAAGAGATCAGAGCTTACTATTTTGGAGACCAGTGTCCCTGGAATTCGCTGGCTCTTGAACAGGCAAGAATAGCTGCCGACTCTCTTGGCTTAAATTTAGTAGAATTCGATCTCTCGGAGACTATACACGATCTTCCCTTATTTTTCCCCTTTACCTTGATTTACAATGATCTAAAGATCGCCGGTCCAGTTCCTTCTGACTTTATTGTTGATGTACTCGAAGGGCGAAAGACGGTTAGGCCTTTCGGGGATGCAAAGAGAAGACCCACGAAAAACTGTGATCGGATTGAAAGACTTTCAAAGCAATCGTTGAGGGATGCGTGTCTTGTGTGCACTAATGGAACGGGAAATGGCGCCGAGGAAAAAATCGGCTGGTATGAAGGCTTTAAGGGTAGAGACAACCTCTTCGGCTTCGTTTCTTATGTTGAAGAGATCCCTGTAGCTTTCGTTGAAGTCATGCCCTCGCTTCTTTCTCCATACTCGATCCCGAAATCCGTTTCAACCGCGTTCATCTCGTGTATCTACAATTCACATGACTCCACATACGATTATCGTTCCGAGCTTATTCAGCTTTCCGTTGAAGAGTGCAGAACACGTGGTTTTGGCAGTGTAGAAGCTTTATCTGGAAAGAAAAGCCCATTTCCGAACGGGCCGGCAAGCTTTTTCCTTCAAAACGGATTCGAAGACCTGGAAACTGTCGATAGCTCCGTAATAATGTTCTCCGGAAGAGACGATATTGATCTCCTGATAAGAAATCTGTGATAATCCGATTTTTCGGAGAAACAACTTGGGAGTGTGAGTACATCAAGAAGCCTCCGAGAACTTATCATATAGCTCCAGACACCTCTTTCCAGAGAAACTCTCTTTTCCTAATATCCCGATATCAGTTCTTCAAGCTTACTGAGATCCCCCTCCTCGACTGCAGTTCTTATGTCATGGAGATAACTCTCCGCTTCCTCAAGCGACGTGGCGATATTCCTGCCATTGAATCTTGCCATATCGAGAACCATATCCATATTCTGTCTTCCAAGTCTTGAAGTCGAATCGTAACCGGGTCCGGAGTACTTTTCGAAATCACCACCCAGTCTAAGTAGAGTTCTCGAAAGAAAATAGGCTGTCTGGCTTATTCTACTGACTATGTAATCGTGCCTCTCTGGCTGGAGGTATTCGGGAGAAGATCCCAGTTCAGATACCACCATCAGCACATGGTCAAGGTCCTCTCCGGTTGCGAACTCTCCCGGAGAAAACAGGAATACGCGGCCATCGAACATCGATTCGTCCCAGCCTGCTGGACCCTTGTGTACGTTGCCGGCCATGGGATGGCCGCTTATCAATCTTATCTTCCTGATTCTCGCTATCTCCTGGAAGGGTCGCATTACACTAGCGACATCAAATACCGGCCCACCAAAATTGGTTGACAGTAGCAGCTTCTCCTCGGAGTTCATGGGGAGTGCTATAACGGTCAGATCCCTCGGCATAAAGACATCTGAAGATACTTCAATGCTTGGATCCTTCTTTCTTAGCATCTCCGTTGTCACAACATTCTCGTCGAAGACCGAAACCTCATGGCCGCGCTTCGAAAGCCTCAATGCAATAGATCCCCCGATCGAACCGGCTCCTATTATGTGGACCTTCATGCCTTCGAATCTCCTGCCTGCGCCTTGTCGGGCCGGAGATTCTTAGCTCGTCGTAGATAAACGAAATTCTTCGTCTCCGACTCACAATGGAGAAGCACTCTGATAATCCCACCCGGAGAGTTTTCAAAGGAGGCTTCATAGAGGCACAGAAGTGCAACATCGCTTTGATTGAAAAATTTTCTGAAAGCAGTTGCTGGATTGTATGAAGTAATATCATTAGTAACGGTAAATATAACGGAGTGCAGTTCGGTTATCTCATTCCTGCTGAATATCTCCTCCATGAGTTCAATCACGGAGTCTCTTATCTCTTCAGGGCGATCTGCTTCAATAGATGTTGCTCCCCTAATAGCTTTCACTTTGTCGCCTCCCGATCTGTCAACGATTTAAGATGTGAAACTGCATATTCTATCGCAAGCAAGTATCCCTGCAGTCCAAGTCCTGCGATTGTTCCGCTGCATACAGGAGAGATAACCGACTTGCTTCTGAACTCTTCTCTAGAGAAAATGTTTGAGATGTGGACTTCGATCTTGATCCCTTTGAACAATTTAAGCGCGTCTCTAAGCGAGTAGCTGTAATGGGTGAGTGCGCCGGCATTTATAACGACTGCATCATAGTCAATGTTATGAATCCTGTCTATAAGCTCTCCTTCGTGATTTGACTGGAACAATTCACTTGAAACCCCGCTTTCCAGGCACTTTCTTTCGATGGCTTCACAGAGTTCACTGTATGTGAAGTTACCGTAAAGGCTTTTTTCTCTCATCCCAAGCATATTCAGGTTTGGCCCGTTCAATATTAGTATTTTCATACGACCACGGCCAATAGATCATCCAGTCTCACCTTTGCGAATTCAAAGGAGCCGGGCTTCCTTACGAGAGGTATCTCTATCTCCATGCTCTCCGAGGTCGTTGCCTTCTTATCATTTCTAAGTAGTCTTAAAGCATCTTCAACAGGTAGCTGCGGAAAATCCAGGGCGATGATTTCCGATAGCGTTTCCGAGACTTCTCTGTACATT
>JAFGAP010000141.1 GCA_016933635.1 Kosmotogaceae bacterium | reverse complement strand
CCAAGCCTGAATCCATAAGGATGTACCTTCTGACCCACTTATGTCACCTCACTCCTGAGGATTGCTAATCTCTTCGCGGTTTGCTACTATAACGGTTATGTGGCTAAAGCGCTTCTGCTGAATATCTGCTCTGCCTCTTCCTCTAGGCCACAATCGCTTCATTCTTGGACCATCATCTACTACGGCTTTTTCAACATACAGACTATCCACATTCAATCCAAAGTTATTTTCTGCATTCGCTACCGCAGAACGCAACACTTTGTAAACGAGACGTGAGGCTTTCTTTGGCGAGAATTCAAGTATCTGAAAAGCCTCCCCAACCTCCTTGTTTCTTATTGCATTAACCACTGATCTCGCCTTTCTAGGGGAGATTCTAACGAACTTTGCAACAGCCTTCGCTTGAGTTACTGGCGTTGCTGCTCTCTCTTCTTTGCGCTTCCTGTGGAAAACGGAACGCTTATCTCTCTGCACTGTCTGCGCCATATCAGCGTCCCCCCTCATCTGACTTCGCCTTTCTTGCTTTTCTTATCGGCATGCCCACCGAACCTCCTGGTGGGAGAGAACTCACCCAATCTATGACCGATCATATTCTCTGAAATGTAAACCGGTATGTGCTTCATTCCGTTGTATACTGCGATTGTATGTCCGATCATCTCAGGAAGAATCATTGATGCTCTGCTCCAGGTCTTTATGGGCTTCTTTTCTCCCTTTTCGTTCAGTTCTCTTATCTTTTTCAAGAGACTCGGGTGTACGTACGGGCCTTTCTTTTTAGATCTTGACATCTTCAACTACACCCCCTGATCAATTCTGGTTCCGTCGCTTCACTATGAGGCTATCTGAAGGCTTCTTGTTCTTCCTCGTTTTGTAACCTCTGGCTGGCTGTCCCCAGGGACTCTGCGGAAGATGGCCCTTTGAACGCCCTTCACCTCCACCCATCGGGTGATCAACTGGGTTCATAGTCATTCCCCTAACTGAAGGTCTTACACCAAGCCATCTCTTTCTACCTGCTTTTCCATGTATCTCATTCGAGTGTTCCTCGTTTCCAACCATGCCAATAGTGGCCATGCATTTCACAACGACCCTTCTAAGTTCACCTGAAGGCATTCTCAAAAGGGCATACCTTCCCTCTTTTGCCATCAGCTGGGCATAGGTTCCCGCGGCCCTTGCTATTTGGCCACCCTTGCCTGGCAAGAACTCGATGTTATGAACAATCGTGCCAACGGGAATTCGCTCGAGTGACATAGAGTTTCCGACGGAGATTTCCGCCATATCTCCATTCTGAATAGCGTCTCCGACCTTAAGCCCTTTTGGAGCCAGCATATATCGTTTCTCGCCATCTACATACTGCAGGAGAGCGATTCTTGCCGTTCTGTTCGGATCATATTCTATGGACAAAACTCTAGCAGGGATTCCTATCTTCTCTCTCTTGAAATCGATGATTCTGTATCGCCTCTTAGTTCCGCCACCCTGGTGCCTTACTGTTATACGTCCATGATGGTTTCTACCAGCATTGCTCTTTATTGGCTCCAAAAGAGATTTTTCAGGCTCACTCTTCGTGACTTCTTTGAAGTCTGGAAGAAGCATGAACCGCCTGCTTTTGGTGACGGGATTAAACTTTCTCAATGCCATATCATCTCACCTCACCTTAGTGTTGGCCTTCGAGTTCTTTAATCCTGTATCCAGTTACAAGCGTAACGATTGCCTTCTTCCAGGACCTCGACTTGCCAACAAAGACGCCACGTTTCTTCGGTTTGCCCTTCATGTTCATGATGTTAACCTGTTCTACCTTCACATTGAAAAGCTTTTCTACGGCGTCTTTGACTGTCTGCTTATTGGCATCTCTATGTACTTCAAAAATGTACTTGTTCAATTCACCAGAAGCAACTGTCTTTTCAGTGATCAACGGTCTCAGGAGTACGTCGCCATAATACTTTTTCTCGATCATCGCCCAAGCACCTCCTCGATCTTGCGAACAAGGTCTGCCGTGATCACAAGCTTTTCATGATTTACAATGTCGTACACATTAAGCCCGTCGATATTTTCTTTACTATTGACGGCTTTGTTTCCAGGATTATCGGCGATAATTACCTTAACCCCGTAAATGTTCTTCCCTGAAAGTCTTACATTTTGGTACTCGTCCTTTTGCCATGGAAGGACGAATAGGGTCTTATGCGTCTTATCGAGTCCAAGGTTATTCAAGACCTCTCTAAGCTGTTTCGTCTTTGGTCTGTCAAACTTGAGATCATCGAGGACAATGAGATTTCCTTCTTTGAGCCTTAGACTGAGTGCAGATCTTAGCGCTACCTTCTTCATCTTCTTAGTCATCTTTATAGACCAGTCTTTCGGCTTCGGTCCGTGGATAACTCCGCCATGTCTCCAAAGCGGACTTCTCGTTGAACCAACCCTTGCTCTTCCAGTGTGTTTCTGGGCCCAGGGCTTTCTTCCCCCGCCCCTAACTTCTGATCTTGTCTTTGCCGAAGCCAATCCTGCACGTCTACCTGAAAGCTGCATATTAACGTATCTGAACATCAAATCTTCGTTCGGTTCTACGTTGAATACGCTCTCGCTCAGTTCAACAGTACCAACTTTCTGGCCGGCAATATTCACAACGTCGGCTTGAGCCATTGTTGCGTCCTCCTTCCAAACATTTTCGGGGCTATCTGTTTGCGCTCTTAATAACTAAGAGGCCGCCCCTCGCTCCTGGAACTGCGCCATAAATGGCTAAGAGTCCGTTTTCTGCGTCGACTTTAACTACGGTTAGATTCTTCATTGTCTTCTTTTCGTTACCGTATTGACCGGGCATCTTCTTGCCCTTCCATATCTTCGCCGGATCAGTGTGATTACCTACTGAACCTAGTTCCCTGTGAAATTTCGAACCGTGCGAAGCTTCGCCGCCCCTGAAGTTCCATCTTTTCATAGCGCCCGAAAAACCTCTACCTTTCGAAAATCCAGTTACATCCACTTTTTCGCCTTCAGAAAAGACACCAGCTTCTATGATATCACCAACATTGAAATCATTGATGTTACCAACTTTGAACTCTTTGAGAACTCTATGCGGCTTAACCTTTGCAGCCTCGAACTTTTTGACCAAAGGCTTTGTGAGTATCTTTTTCGCTCTTTCCGGCGTAAGCTCTTCGAATCCAATCTGAATGGCGTCGTATTCGCCACCATCACTTGTCTTTTTCTGTACAACAGTACATGGACCGGCTTTCACTACGGTAACTCCGAAGGCTTT
>JAFGAP010000013.1 GCA_016933635.1 Kosmotogaceae bacterium | reverse complement strand
GTTTTCTACCGTTCTCACTCCAAGATAGCGTCCGATACCATATTCCTTATGAACTACGTAATCTCCCTCTTCAAGTTCCGTCCAGTCTACGACGGGGATCCTCGGTAAGTACTCCTCTTCTCTTTTCGGTCTCTTGATGATCTGAAGTTCCTCGGTCAATTCTTTATCGTAGTCCAGAGAAGAAACGTCGCCGTCGGAAACGATAGAGTATTCTTTGAGCTTTATCAGTATTTCCGATGATACTCCCCCGTACCTAATGTAAAGGAATTTTCTTACCGCCTTTTCGGAAAGGAGCTCAAGTGTTTCGCGCTCTCTTCTGCCATACTCCACGATCGCATCGTCGGGCTTCACAAAAATAACCCTGTAACCTTCGAGAAAGTCGAGAAGTATCGACTGGCGTTCGTAGAAGATGCCGGCCGTTGTGTCCATAGTATCCAATCGGTCTATGAGAATCTCATCTGAGACACCGGTTGCCTGCTCGGCAGCCCTGATTCTCTTCAGTGCGATTTCATTGAAAGGTGAAGCCGTAATCCCCTCTGCCGCGGGAGTAATCAACACTTCATTCAACCTTTGAAAACTCTTCTGAGAGGCGGGATCGAAACTCCTGATGGACTCGATTTCTTTATCGAAGGTGTCTATCCTCACTGGCATTTTGGATCCAGGTATGAAGACATCTACAATGCCGCCTCTTATTGCAAACTCTCCCGGGATAGTAACTGAAAATGATCTCGAATAGCCGAGACTATGAAGCTGATCCTCGCTGATTGTCATCGGACCTCCAACTTCGACCTTTAAGGACAGCTCTTCGAAAACTTCTATCGGTATGGTTTTTCTCAGGATTCCGTGAAAAGAAGCGTACACCGTCTCAAGCTCACCGAGGAGAAGCTTTCTGAGCAGCGCAAGCCTTTCCGATCTTATTCTCGAAGAAGTTCCGATTTCCTCAAATGGGAAGACATCGTGAGAGAAAAAGAAGGCGTCTCCTTCACGTTTCTCATGTATCTCTTTGAAGGATTCAAGCATTCTCTCACTTGGGAAGATAATCAGGTTTCGTGAAGCACCGTGATCTCCTTTTTCAACCCAGGAGATCGGTTCATTTACTCTATATAAAACTCGTTCCAAAATAGCCTCCACAATCTCTTCAAAACAGTACTTGCCCCTCTTAGCTGAATGGTCTCTCTATCTCCTCTAAACAGGTCGGTATAGGTTCTTGTCAAATCGCCAATTCTGACTGCAGAGCAGACTATACCCACGGGCTTAGTGTCTGTACCTCCCGTTGGTCCGGCAATTCCCGTGACGGAAAGGCCGACGTCTGTGCCAAAAAGACTCTTTGTTCCAATAGCCATCTCGAGGGCCACCTCTTCTGAAACGGCCCCATTCCTACTTAGAGTAGCCTCACTCACTTTCAGAAGTGACATCTTGACGTCGTTGGAATAGGAGACAATTGCACCGGGAAAAATATCCGAAACTCCTGAAACCGATGTTAGAAAAGCTGAAAGGCGACCCCCCGAGCATGATTCAGCAACAGAGACAGATAACTTTCTAGCCTTGAGTTCTTTCACGACAGCATGGACCAACTCCTCGCTGGTCGTTGTATACACGTATTTTTTCCATCGTTTCGTAAATAGTGAACAGATCTCTTCGAGAGTCGATTCATTATCCGAAGAGAGAATGACAGTCGGCCCCGAGAAATAGCGTACTCTCGTGACGAACTTCACTCTTGGGAATTCCGAGAGCATCTGTTCAGTGAACTCCTCGACTTCGGGTTCCGTAAGGTCCACAAAACCAATTGTTCTAGAATAAGAAGGCGGCGGAAGCGTGATGAACTTAAGCGCCTCTTTGAACACTGCTTCCATTTCCATTGGAGGTCCAGGAAGTATCACGATCTCCTTACTGTCTTCTCTTATAAAAGCGCCCCTGGCACTTCCCGATGAATTTGGAAGATGAATGGAGTCCTGGATCACAAAAGACTGTCTCTTCAGACCGGCAGGAGCCTCTCTAGCATACCTATTTTCAAAACTTTCTGAAAGCGACGAATGATACTCTCTGTCATAAACCAGCTCTTTCCCGAGAAAATCGGCAACCGTTTGGAGCGTTATGTCGTCAAAAGTGCTTCCGAGTCCGCCGGTTATTAGCAAGAGGTCTGCTCTATCCAAGGCGTTACTGATTTCTCTTTCTATGAATTCTTTGCTGTCCGGAACAATGACTATTGATTGAACTTCGAATCCCAGGGCAGTAAGCTTTTCGGAAAGGTAGCCGCCGTTACTGTCTTTGACAACTCCTTTGGTAATCTCATCGCCTGTTAGAAGGATTGCAGCCTTCAAGTGACCACCTCCTCGTCAATTGTATCACCAAACGGGCGGTGGTATAATTGATTGCCGGGGGAGCCCAAAGGGCTGAGAGTGCTGAAAGCAGACCCCATGAACCTGATCCGGTTAGGACCGGCGTAGGGACGGCCAGTGTGAGCGCCTCCGGTAATCACATACGGGAGGTGTTTTTTATGAGAAGAGCGTTGCTGCTCTTATCGATGATCTTCGTTCTTTCTCTTTCAGAAGTACTAGCATTGACTGTCTACTCATATGATTCCCTCGAACCGCTTGCCGAAGAGAGTTTTGGGAAATTCACAGAACAGACTGGAATTGACGTTGAGTTTCGTGCAGTCGGAGACTCGGGTTCGCTCTTGAGTTTGATTATTTCAGAGCGAGAGAAGTTTGATGGTGATGTCGTCATCGGGATCGACAATCTCCTCTCGCGACGGGCCTTTGAAGAGGACATCTTTCTGGCTTATCGCCCCATGGGTTTCGAGAAAATTATAAGCAACGATCTTCTGCTGGATGATGAGTGGCGTCTAACGCCATATGACTTTGGAGGTATAGCGCTCATTTGTGACGGCAGTGAGATCGAAGAACCTATTTCAACCTTGTGGGACCTTACGAAACCGGAGTTCGAAAGAAGCGTAATAATCCAGGATCCTAGAACCTCTAGTACCGGTCTCTCATTTCTTGCATGGACCTACCTCTTGTTTGGAGAGCGCTTCGAAGAGTTCTGGCGGGCGATAACTCCGTCGATTCTGACGGTTTCGCTGAGCTGGGACGATGCCTTTCAGAAGTTCGAGTCTGGGGAGGCTCCGATCATGGTCTCCTACGCCACCGATGGAGCGTATTCAAAGCACTACTACGGAGAATCAATCTACACCACTGTTATACCCGAGGGTAAGGGATATGTTCAGGTCGAGGGAGCGGGGATAATTAAGTGGACAGAGAATCTTGAAGAAGCGAAGCTCTTCATGGATTTCATTCTTAGCGAAGATTTCCAGAGCCACATTCCTTTGAACCAGTGGATGTTCCCGGTTATCGAAGTAGAGATGCCGCCGGCCTTCGATTATGCGGTAAAACCTGAAAGAATTTTGAAACTCTCCGCTGATGTTGATCTTTCTAAGTTGATTGAAACGTGGGAAGAGGTAATTTACGAAAGGTAAGTCGCTAACAATATTCTCAGTCACTATCGCAGCAATTGTTCTTCTGCCGCTGTTTCTCGCATTTGGTAATCTAAACTTAGAAACGATCTTCTCTGTTGTTTCATCGGCTTCATTCAAGTCAATTGCGGGATTCACTTTAAAACAATCCTTGTTAAGCACTTTGCTAGCAATGGTAATCGGCTTCCCCGCGGCGGTACACTACGCGAGGAGCAGCGGACGGCTTTCAAGCTTGCTGGGTATAACGACGTATATACCGTTCTTCTTTCCAAGTATATCTATGGCAATAGGCTTCTTGTCGGTATATGGCAGAAATGGAATCTTCAACAACTTCTTGACGACTTTAGGATTCGAAAGGGTACAGATTTTGTATTCTTTGGGGGCCGTTCTCCTGGGGCACGTGTTCTACAATGCGCCAATTGTTATTCTCGTGCTTGGAAACGCACTTAGGAGACTGCCCTCGGATGTTCTCGAGAGTTCAAAAATTGACGGTTCCGGAAGAATAAAGAGGCTTCTCCAAGTTGAACTGCCTCTAGTTACTCCGGCAATAATAAATTCGGCGCTTCTCATCTTCACTTACTGCTTTACCTCTTTTGCAGTTGTACTTATCCTTGGTGGTGCCCAGTTTGCCACTCTTGAAGTGTCGATCTATATGAATTTCAGACTTCTAGCGGCTCCTCAAAACGCAGTCGTGCTTGCAGTTGTTCAGTTCATTTTCATCATGTTATTTGGATTACTCATCACGGCGAGTGAAAGAAGTGCAACTTTTGAGCAAGGCGGGCAGTATGAAGAGAAAAGCAGATTTACGGCGATTTACTCATGGGCTTTCCTTCTTTTCGAATGGCTTCCAATTCTTGGTGCGCTCCTAAGTTC
>JAFGAP010000140.1 GCA_016933635.1 Kosmotogaceae bacterium | reverse complement strand
CTAGAGGAGTTTGACCGATACTTTCACAAGAGATATTCAGAGAAACTCAAAGTGTGTCGCTTCGGTCTAGCACCTCTTTCCGAGCTTAAGAACTTGCGTCTCACAAAGGCAAAATGCAGAAGATCTCTAGGTATTCCAGACGACTCATTCCTAGTTACCATTGGATATAATGCTAATCCCGGCCAGCAACACCTGCGTGTTCTCAAGAGCATAAATGACTATGGTAGCAGGCTACCAGGTAATCTCTATCTTTTACTCCCCTTAACATATGGCGGCCCACAGAATTACAGGAGTTCATTGAAGAGCTGGCTGGAAGATTCAGGTCTTAGATACAAGGTCTTTTTTGAGTTCATGCAGGATAGAGAAATCGCTTTAATCCGAAAGGCGTCAGATGTATTCATCAATGTGCAGGTCTCCGATCAGTTCTCCGGTTCTATGCAGGAGCATCTCTTCGCCGAAAATGTTGTGATTACTGGCGACTGGTTGCCTTACAAAACTCTTGATGAAAGAGGTGTATTCATGCATAAGATCTCATCAGTCGATGATATTGGAGAAGCACTTGTACATGTTGCGAATAATCTTGATTCGCTAAGAAAACGGTGCCTGGAAAACCCTAGCATCATCTGGGAACTTTCAAGTTGGGAGAAAAACATTCAGCCTTGGGTTGATTTGTATGAGAAGTTCTTAGATAATCAGCTTTGACTACGTTGTCTTCTATAAGAATTCGAAACTTGATTCAACTTAATAAAGGGTAAGATCGTCGACCTTTCCGAAGGTGAAGTGCAAAATCCCTTCTTTTTTAATGAAATTCCGACTTTCATCCAGTTCCAACTTGCATGCTTAGTTGAGGGCTCGGGCGCCAATATATTAGATATTTGAAGCTGTCTGTTTCTTCGTCAGAACTTACCCTTTTATGATCAGGAGAGAACATCGCTGAATACTTCCCCGGCAGGCTCCTTTGAAACAGTCTTTCAATCTCAGAGTGCACCATCTAAAAACCTCATTCGTATTTCTCAAAGTGCTTTCCCCGACTTAGTGTGTTATCAAAGTCAACCTCACCAATTATGGATCTACTATGAGATACTTTAAGTGTCAATAGCTTCACAGCTTAAAAGCTGCCTAATACCTTGATGAGATAAATAAGTACTGGTTAGGGCAATTCCTCACGAAATTCAGTCGTTCAGTGATAATTGATACTAATCTGAATTGTTTAATGTAAGCAGTGTCCCGAAGTTTCTTAGACCTTTTCGTTGGCAAAGAGTGTGATTTCAGATGAGAAGAGCATTTGTTATTGAGTTGTTTGGCCATGAGATGTGTTTGCTTTCAGTAGTCCAAGCTCTTATCAGTTGCAAAGAGCTTGAAGTCAATGTGATATCTTCAGATTTCGTAAAAGCAAACGTTATGAAGAGTTCCTTTTATCCAAGAGACGTTAGATGGCATGAAATAAGAACGAAAGAGCCGATAAGCAATAAACCATTGAAGAATGCAGCCAATTTCAAGAGAGTTCTTACTGATGTCTTAGGAACAGTGTTTAGTCTTTCAGAACGGGATGATCTAGTGTTTATCAATACAGCGGAATGTGACTTTTGTCATCTACTTCTTAGGAAGCTTGTGGAACCGTTGAATGCAAGTGGTCTCAAGGTTTTTATCGGGATACACAATTCGTTCTTGTTTATGTCTGGTTTTGCAGCTGAACTTGAGAAAGATTTGAAAAGGTATTACAGTATGCCTTTGGAGACCAGATTTAGGAAGAAAGGCTTTGCATCATTTCTTTCGGCAATAATGGCAAAGATGGTGCTTCGATACAGGAGAGCATGTCTAAGAAGCATTGCAGCATCTGCAGCAGGGCATTTCGTTTTTGGTGAGCAAGTGATAACGCCGAACAACTCGAAAAGAAGACTCGAGTTCTCTGCAAAGCCCGTTGACTTTGAGGTTGTGACATTACGCAGAAAAAGGATTAATGAAATTGCACGCAGTGACGAAAAGCTAATTTTTACAGTCACAGGAAGAGTTGATCTGCACAGAAGAGATTACATTTCTGTTCGTAAGTCTTTTGAACAGATTGATGCCAGTAAATTCCAGTTAGTCTTTCTCGGGGAGTTCGCCGATGAGAAAGTGCGGGAGCTTGTAAGCAACTCTTCTATAAGAAGTTCCATTACCACTTTTGATAGGCGCGTTTCAGAAGAGGAATTCGAACATTGGATAAGCAAAACAGACTTCATTATCGCACCTGTTTCAGAAATACCTCCTTATGGTAAGTTCAAGATATCTGGCAATCCCGGAGATGCCCTTTCGGCTGGAATCCCTTTGATCATTCCGAAACGATACTATGAAGGCAACACACCTCTAGGAACGCTTTATTACACTGATTCTGAATCCCTGAAAGAGAAGATCGAAGAATTGATTGAAAATCGGGCTTTCTCTGCATCCATTTCTAATGAGGCGCTAGACAGAACACTCAGTATTGCCGATGGTTTAGAGAGGACTGCCTCTGTGTGCAATATACTAAGTGATGCATAATCTAGAATGTCTTATTTCTAATCAGTTTTATGCTCAGAGATCGAGTTAAGCTGCTCCGCAAAATTCGTGAAGTTTTCTTGAGCATTTACTTTACTTTTCCAAGCATTTCTGACACCGATTCTGAAGTCAGTGCTCCTTGACTTCTTTGAAATGCTATTCAAGGCCTCAGAGACATCTTCAGGAGAACAATCGCCTGGAATCAGGACTCCAGTCTTATCAGTAACCAGCTCCGAAGTCCCTCCTACGTCTGTTGCAATTATTGGGATTCCAAAGCTCATGGCTTCCATTATGGATACCGGGAGACCTTCGGATGAACTGGTGTTGATCAAAACATCAACTGGGTTATTCTCGAAATAGGAGAAAACCTCTTCATGATCTAAGCGCCCTAGAAGTTTGTAATGAATATTGCTTCTGCCATCCAGAATCCTCGCCTTGTCTTTAATTTGACTCATTAACGGGCCAGCACCAATATGAGTCCAGCAGACTTTCTTTGAGGGATTTGAACGGGCGAACTTCTCAAGACCCAAAATTATGTGATCAATACGCTTGACTTTGCTAACCGAAGAACAGGAAATTATCTGAAAATCATCATAGGGTTTCTCCGAGAGACCATGGTCTCTTGTTCCCAATCTCGAAACCATGATCTTGTCTTTGAAGGTTGGAAATACTTGACTTAAGTATTTCTTGCCGTCTTCAGATATGCAGAATATCTTATCCATTTCGATCAAAATATATCTTCTATAAGGAAGATATCTTTCGCTGCAATATTGATAAAGATCAACTCTGTGCGCTCTGGAAACAGCTGTGAATTCTGGGAATTCATTTTTCGTCAACGATATTCCAAATGCCAGAGCATTCAACCAATAAGAGTACAAGATAGTTCTGCTCCTATCAACACTTAGATTTCGAATCCATTTATTAATGACGCCTGCAATTGCGCAGTAATTAATCACCTCGAAAACCTTACTTGAAAAAAAGGAGCATAGTCTTTCTCGCTTTAACCTTAGATTTGATAACCCCAGCAAGCCTCTGGATACTCGCTTCTTTGAAAGTCTTGCTATTGGTTGTAGAAGAGAGAAATCAACTTCTGTGTTCGAGGGAACAGACATCAAACTTCCTTCACTAGACAAGGGAACAATTACTACATGAAAGAATTTCTCCAGTATTTCCACTTCCGTCTGCACGAATTCTTCGCCGGGCGAAAACGGATAGTGATTAGTGAACAAGATTAAGAGCTTCTCATGCTCAGGCATCTCCAAAACACCTCGTATTTATTGAGGAACAATATCCATTCTCCGATCAAAGTGTTTCCTTACACAGCTTCCGTTAGAATTACTAAGAATCATGAATCCGCTTTGTCAAATTTCCTCTGCTCAACGCAATATCGATGTGTCTAGCCTTCCACTCTTTTACAGAGGATAGATAACTCTGCTCAAAGAAAACTTTCAGGGCCAATTCCTGAGGCCAATAATTCTCTGCTCTGAAATGCAATATTCCATCTTCAGTGAGAAAATATGAGCCTGCTACATTGTTGACTTTTAGCTGAATAGGGGTTATTACTCCAATGAACGGAGAGATCTCAATGATCCAGTAATTACCGTTTTCATCTCTCATCATGTCTACTCCGAGCATTGCTTTTCCTATCGCAGAATAGGTTTTCAGAGCAATTTCAATAGCTTCGACTGGTAAGTCTTCTTTAATAACTATACCGCTCCCGGAAGCCCTAAAGTCGTTGCGCTTGGGCTGCCTGAAGTATCCTGTTATGACATCCCCGGCTACGTTTACTCTAATATCCATTCCATTTCCCTTAATGAAACGTTGGAAGTAGACATAGTTCTTCTGACGATAGTATGCATTGCTGCATTTCTTTCCATAGAAAGAGAATACCTTGCGAGAAAATCTGGAAAGCTGTCTGGAGTTAATAATTAGATCTACCTCCCTAGAACTTGCTCCGTGGAAGCGTTTTGAAACTAGCGGATAGGTAAGTTTTTTCTTCATTTGGTCAATTTCATAGTAATCGTTAGAAATAAAGGTATCTGCAACGGGAAGACCATTCATTCTCAATAAGTATGTAGACATCACCTTGTCATCACAGAGAAGAAGAGTTTCATAGTCTGGAAAGCACTTCTTGCCCAGTTTTTTCTCAAGAATATAGATCTTTCTCTTTATCTCGTCTAATTCAGTGGGACCGCT
>JAFGAP010000012.1 GCA_016933635.1 Kosmotogaceae bacterium | reverse complement strand
TGAATTGGGTAGTCTATTCTGGTAAAATCATACAGGTGCTCTAACCATGACAGGAGGTATGTAAATGTTTTCAATCCTTAGTTTCATTGCATATGCCCCGGCAGGAGATGTGGCAGCTCCTTCGGCAGATGCGGGGGCAGCAACCAGCGGGGGCTTCTCAGGAATAATCATATGGCTAGTTCTTATGGTTGCTTTCTTCTATTTCCTCATAATTATGCCTCAAAGAAAGAGGGATAAGCAGTTCAAGCAGATGATGGAAAAGCTTAAGGTCGGCGATAGGGTAGTTACAGCCGGCGGAATCATCGGAAAGATTACAATGATAAAACCTGACAGCCTAAGGATCAGGACCGGCACCGGAACAGAACTTGATGTTACAAGAAAGGCAATCGCCGTCGTAGTAAATAAGGGTGAGAATGAAAAAGAAGAAGTAGAACCTGATGTGAATGTTAAGCAGTAATATTTTAAGGTACATTTGTACACATTGGAAGGGGGTGTCTGTCCGAGTCTTTCGGGCAAAGTCCGTATGAGAGCAAACCAAAAACGCTTGATCGTTACCGTAGTGGTCTTGATCGCGGCATTATTGCCGCTTCTTATACCTCACGGTAGTGCACCAGCCGGAAGCAGCTTCATGGATAAGTTGGCTGCGAACATCAAGTTAGGGCTTGATATAAAGGGTGGAGCTCTTCTTGAGTACCAGATGCTTACTGATGTCTCTGATCAAGAGATGAATGCACTTGCAGACAGAGTTATTGAAGTTTTGAGGGCAAGATTGGATGCTGCCGGATTCACTGAAGCAACAGTAGAAAAAGTTACCACGGGAATTTCATTTGGGGAAGATATTCCACCTGTGAGAGTCAGAGTTCAGATTCCTGGAATAACAGATGTATCTAGAGCTGAGAATCTAGTCGGAAAGACTGGGAGGCTCTATTTTGCTGATGTTCTCGCGATCGAGACTTCTGTTTCTACGCCGTCTATTCCTGCCGGAATGTCGCTGGAAATTAGCAGGAGAAAGCTTCAAGGATCCGAGCCTTACTGGGTTAAGGAGCTCCACTATGGAGAATACATTGGCGGAGTACAGAACAACACTTGGTATTTTATCAGTCCCAAAGTCAGCGTAGGCTCAAGCTACGCAGAACTTGACGGAAGCGTCGTTACAGATGCGAAACCTTTGGTTAACAATCAACCTAGACCGGGTCAGGGAAGATTCATGGTTTCTTTGAAGTTCAGTTCCGAAGGAGCTCAGACTTTTAGGGAAATTACTTCCGTAAAGTCAACATACGCCGATACCGACATGAAGAAGAGGCTTGCAATTGTCCTGGACGACAGGGTAATTATCGCGCCTTTAGTACAGTCACAGATTTCGGATGGAAATGCGGTAATTGAAGGTTTGAATTCAATTGAAGAAGCGAAGGAAGTTTCCATTCTAGTGGGAAGCGGAAATCTTCCCGTCGATCTCGCATCATTCAACAAGAGGGTTCTCTCTCCCACGCTTGGAAGAGACATAATCAACTCAAGTCTTTGGGCCGGAGTAGCGGGTATCGTAATAATAATGATCTATATGATTGTCTTCTACAAGAAGATGGGTCTTGTTGCAGATCTCGCCTTGCTGTACAATGCGGTGCTTCTCTTTGGAATGATATCCCTTACAGGTTCGATTCTCACGTTACCTGGAATAGCCGGTATAGTTCTGACAATAGGAATGACAGTCGATGGAAATGTTCTGATCTTCGAGAGAATAAAAGAAGAATTAAGGTTGGGAAAGACTCCGGAGAACTCAATAGACTCGGCCTTCTCGAAGGTTGTGTGGACGATTTTCGATGCCAACCTTACTACAATACTTGCAGGTCTCGTTCTCTTCTACTTTGGAACGGGTACGGTTAAGGGATTTGCAGTAACGCTTATAATAGGTGTTATAGGTGCTATGTTCACCAATATTGTGGTGTCAAGGGCTGTACTCACTGGAATGGCAGGAAGTCTCAAACCCCATCGTTACGTTGAAGTTGAAACGGAAGGGAGAGATGCAAGATGACCTTCAAAGCAGACTTCGTTGGAAAAAGGAAGTATTTCATTGCTCTTTCCCTTGTGCTTATTGTTGTCTCTGTAATCTTTATTTTCACAAAAGGATTCAATTTTGGTGTCGATTTCACCGGAGGAATCGAAATTAGCGTTTCTGTTCCCGATGTAGATACAACTGTTGCTGAGGTGAGAGAGCTCCTAAGTTCAGAAGATCCGAATTTCGCGGCTGCGAGAATAGTTAAACAAAGACCGCTTACCGAAGAAGGTTCTTCCGAACAGAGAAGTAGATTCTCGATTATCGTCAACACTTCCGAGAGCGAAGAATCCGTCACTACGAAGATGTTGGCCGGTCTAAAAGAGAAGGATGTAACTGAAGGCAATATACTTTCGGTGAGCACAATTTCAGGATTTGCTGCCCAGGAGATAAGAGGATATGCTTGGATTGCCGTTATAGTTTCTATGGCGCTTCTTCTTCTATATATAACGATTAGATTCAAGTTCTCTTTTGGAGTAGGAGCTATACTAACACTTATTCATGATGTGATTGTTGTAATGGGATTCTACAGTATCTTCGGAATTGAGTTCAATGCACCGGTAGTTGCGTCACTCCTTACTTTGGTTGGATACTCTCTTAATGACACAATCGTCGTTTACGATAGAATAAGGGAGAACACCAAGAAGATGAGGGGCAAGACCATAGAGACAGTAGTCAACACAAGCATCAACGATGTGATAGTCAGGTCTATCAACACCTCTTTGACTACGTTCCTTGCGGTTCTAACGCTCTTCATATTTTCTGGAGAGGTTTTAAGACCATTCGCCTTTGGAATGCTTGTCGGTGTTGTGGTTGGAACATACTCCTCTCTGTATATCTCAAGTCCGATCGTTATCGAGTGGCTTAAGAGATCAGAGAACAGAGGTCATGCTTGATCGTTGTCTACCTCTTGAAAAGTGAAACCTGGTAGAGTATAATTTTTCTAGAGTGGGGACGTAGCGCAGTTGGGAGCGCGATACAATGGCATTGTATAGGCCGAGGGTTCGAATCCCTTCGTCTCCACCAGGCGGGGAACGTGAGTTCTC
>JAFGAP010000139.1 GCA_016933635.1 Kosmotogaceae bacterium | reverse complement strand
GTCAGTCCTAGCCAGTGCATGTTGGCTATCTCCAGAGTTACCAGAGTAATAGTATAGCCATCTGGTGCCGCATACACTCCTGCGCTGTGACCAACTGCTCCGCCGCCTCCGGTCCTGTTTACGACTGTAAATGGTTGGCCAAGAGCCTTGCTAAGCTCATCGGCGACATATCTAGCAACTCTGTCAGTTCCACCGCCTGCACCCCAGGGGCAGATAACCGACACGGGCTTTCTGGGATAGTCAACGCTAAATGCCAGCGACGAAGCAATCAAAGCGATGACTAAGAAAACTAGAAACTTCTTCACAAAAAACACCTCCTATTGAGTAACAGGGTTTCCCCCAAGAAAATCGAGAACCTGTTTCTTAGACGGTTGTCCTTCTGTAGAACCAGTTTTAGTACAAGTCAGTGCAGCGGCTGAAAGTGCAAACTGAAGAGCATCTTCCACATCTCTGTCTTCAAGGTAACAGCACAATAAGGATGCCGTAAATGTATCTCCTGCGCCAACTGTGTCAGCTACTTCTACCTTCTTTGCTTTGCCTTTCACGCTTTTCTTTCTGGTCGCTATGACTGCTCCCTTTACTCCACACCTGAGGGCGACAATTTTCGGGCCGAGTTCCAAAAGAGAACCGGCTGCATCCTCTGGATTGCCTTTCATGCCTAATACCTCTTGCTCGTCATCGTTTAGAGAGACTATATCAGCATAGTTCGAAATAATACTGAAATATATCGATTTTGCAAGATTGCTCGACCAGAGTTTACTACGATAATTCAAATCGAATGAGATGACCGCCCCATTCTCTCTTGCTCTATCCATTAGCACAAAACTCGCTTCAAGACACTGTCGGCTAATCGCCTGCGAAACTCCACTAAGATGGAGAATTCTAATTCCTTCAAAATCCACCTTTCTTGCGTCATCCACGCTGTAAGTACTGGCAGCAGCGTCCTTTCTTCTATAAATGAACTCATGTCTTTCTCCGGTGAAGCTCGCGAAATACATTCCGGTTAGTCGATCACAGTCAATGATAACATTGGATGTGTCAACTCCATTGGATTTCCAGAGATTGAGGAAACCTTCTCCGAAGGCATCGCTTCCAACCTTTGTTATGTACCCTGATGTATGACCAAGTTTCGAAATCCCGAGAGCGACATTCGAGGTATCTCCGCCCCATGTCATGTCGAACTCACCGGCCTTTGAAAGACTCCGTCTATCTTTGCTATAAAATGCTGCAAGAGGTTCACCAAAACTCAGGACTTCTGGTTTCACACAATCACCTCAGTAACCTCTTCTCGCCTGCGCCGTGTACATTGAGGAAGGTTTCAATTGCTTGCCAGTCTGGCAAAGGTTCAATATCTCCCTTCAGGCTGACCGTTATTGCCCCGGCAACATTCGCATATCTAAGTGAATCTTCAATGCTCTTACCCTGAAGATAACTTGCGAGGAATGCTCCATCACAGGCGTCGCCGGCACCCAGTTCGTCTATCACCGGAACCTTGTATGAAGGCATTGAATACCTCTTACCACTTACCAAGGCTTCCACCCCGTCGGAGCCCTTTTTGAAAACGATAATATGGGCCGATTCAGCCATTTCGATGATCTTTTCTCTTGCCACTTCTGAATCATTACCGAAGAGCATCGCCATATCGCCGGCTCCCGTAAAGAGAATATCTGCCTTTCTAACGAATGGTTCGAGTACTTTAATTGCGTTCTCTTTTGTCTTGAGCAGATTGATCCTGATGTTTGTATCGAAAGCGATTTGAGCTCCAGATTTTTTCGCCAGGTCAATGCTTTTCAGAGCGGCTTGATTACAGCTATCACTAAGTGCAGGAGTAATTCCGCTAACGAGAAAAAGGTCCAGATCAACGAAGTACTCGTCCTTCAAGTTTTCCGGTCCAAAATGTGCGGCTGCCGAATCTTTACGGTAGTAGAAGACCATGGTCTTGTTTGGGACGGGGTAACTTCTCTGGACAAAGTACACGCCGGTTGGATTACTTCTGTCTTCAACCACTCCATGTGTACTGACTCCCTCGGACCGGAGTGAAGAGAGGATTACTTTTCCGAATTCATCTGCTCCAATGGCTGTGAGAAACGAGCATTCTACACCCATTCGTTGCATCTGTATTATAGTATTTGCTTCGGAGCCTGCCACATGTCTCTCAAAAAGGGTCTGGAACCTAAGAGCACCCTTTTCTGTCGGGTTCATCTGCACCATTATCTCTCCAAGTCCGAGAGCTCTCTTCACATCTTCACCCCCTAGAGCGCATTCATTTCTTTCAGAGCGTTTTCAATCTTCTGATAAACTGAATCCGATACAAGTGAATAAGGATGCCTAGGATAACCGGAATCAATGCCCCTCATTTTCAACATTGCATGAATTGCAGGAATGCTTTGAGCGTAGTGCTGAATGTCTCTAAGTTTATTCACTCTTAGCTGAAGCTCGAGTGCCTTCTCATAATCACCTTCAATACTTTTTTCATATAGTTCGACTACCGGTTCAGGAAGTGCGTTCGCCAGTCCGCATATAGCAGCATCGGCACCCAGTGGTATCGAGGGCATAATGAAGGCCTCTGTACCGCTAATATAACAAAAGTTGTCCATTTCCATGTTGAATTTCACGCCGTAGAAATAGAGAAGGTCGAACGTGCTATCCTTTATTCCATAAAGACCCACGTCTTTCAGTTTCTTAAGAGTCTCGATGTCTATCGTTACTCCGGTGGTTTTTGGATTGTTGTATATGAATACAGGAAGAGCAGTTGTCTCTATGAGCTTTTTGAAGAATCTGACGATATCGGCCTGAGAGTACGGGAAATAAAAGGGTACCACCGTAGCAACAGCTTTGGCGCCAGCGTGTTCAGCATGTTTGGCAAGTTCGAATATATCGTTGGGATTGCTCGAACCAATATGGGCGATTACTGGTACTCTGTCTGCTGCCCCCTTGATTGCTAGTTCAGTCACCTTCTTACGTTCATCCACGGTCATAAGCGGTCCACCACCGTAAGTACCGCATACAAAGAGACCATGAACCTTTTTGGAAAGGAAATCTATGAGATTTAGATACAGTTTCTCATCGATATTTCCCTGTGAGTCAAATGTTGTTAGTACTGGTGGAATGATGCCTTTAAAAGCTCCCATGTTGCACCTCCGAGATTAGAATTTTAGGTATGATAATGATCTTCTTGATAATGAAAGTGTATCGAGTGATTCTTCACCCTCTCTTACCGCAAGGCAAGCGAAGAGCGAATCAACAACTACCATCTGAACACATCTTGAAACGATTGCGTCCGTACGCAAGTTCATTTCTTCAGGGACGGCAGCTACAATGCAGAGATCTGCGATTCTTGCCAGCGTTGCATCGGCAAATCCAGTCAGCGCGATTATTTTCACCGTATTCTTCGCTTTTTGAAGAGGCAGGACCACGTCTTTGCTCTCCCCCGACTGTGAGATTGCAAATACACAGTCATCCCTACCCAATTTTGAAAGCGTAACGGCATTCGTATGTGAATCAGGACAATACAGGGCGTCTTTCCCGAGAAGATTCAGCTTGAAAGACAAATTGTTAGCAATGGAACCGGAAACGCCGTATCCAATACATATTATTCTCCTGCTGTTCTCAATCAAATCTACGGCTTCGGTAATTCCCTTTCCAATCGGACCCTCTGAGTTTTTTTTCAGAGCCATAATGCATCCATTGAAAATCTTTCCAACAACATCTGATGGCGTATCTTCAATTGAGATATCCTCATAAGGATGATAGAAGGACGATCCGGCGATTTCAGATGCTAAAGTAACCTTGAATTCATGAAAGCTTTCATATCCTAGCTGCCTGTAAAACCTTACGATTGTCGATTCACTTCCTACTTTCGACCTGTTCATAAGCTGAGTTATCGAAAGATTAACGGTTTCGGAGGGGTTTTGAAGAATCGCATCTGCAATTCTCTTCATTGTTGGCGTGAAGTCGGCGCTTTCCCTTGCTATTCTATCTAGAAGAGTTCCCAAAAAAATCACCTTCATAGAAAAAATTTCTACTATAATCTAACATGATTTGCCTTTCTAATCAAATTGGATAAGTAGTAGTTAGGTACAATGATAAACAGTTATAGAGAATTAGGAACGAATAGAGAGATAAATTGAAATATGTCGTTGAGGAAACCCATAGAAAAAATTTTTTCTATTGGTTGAAGAGATTACGCAGGCCTTGACCGGAGGTTTTGATCTGCCGTGCTATCATCTTAATGATTATGAACTGAAAGTGTTATCATGTTCCAAACGTTACAAAGGGAGTCTTGATAGATTTCGACTGTCAGTTCATGAAGTAGGAGGAGGATTCAAATGTCCAGAGTAGTTACCTTCGGAGAAATAATGATGCGTCTTGCCTCTCCTTTGGGAGAGAGATTTGAACAGACAAAGAACTTCGAAGTTGTTTACGGGGGAGCAGAAGCCAACGTAGCTGTTGCGATTGCGAAGTACGGCGGAAAAAGCAGATTCGTGTCCAAAGTATCGGCCGATCAATTCGGAGATGCGGCCATAGGAAACATAGCGGTTCATGGGGTCGATACCAGTTGCGTTATGAAAGATTCCGGCAGGCTAGGTAAGTACTTCTACGAATATGGTTATTCTCAGAGGCCATCAAAGGTAATTTACGACCGTGACAACTCGGTTTTCGCTAATTCAAAGCCCGGGGATTTCAGCTGGGAAGAGATTTTCGCAAGTGCCACCTGGTTCCACTTCACAGGTATCACTCCTGCGCTAAGCGACGGGTTGATTGAAACATGTGAATTAGCTCTAAGAGAGGCCAAGAAGAGAGGGATAACTGTTTCTTGCGATCTCAATTACAGGTCGAGATTGTGGAGCAAAGAAAAGGCGAGAGATGTAATGACTTCCCTTATGAAGAATATAGATGTGCTCTTTGCAAATGAGGAAGATAGCGAATCTGTCTTTGGAATAAAGGCACAGGGAACTGATGTTAGCGATGGCAGGTTAAGTGTAGAGGGATACAGAGATGTGGCAACAAAGCTTAGGGACACATTTGATCTGAAGGCAGTCGCAATTTCCCTAAGAGAAAGCATAAATGCCAATTTCAACAGGTGGTCGGCAGCGCTGCTTACCGGTGGGGAATTCATTGTATCTACGAAATACGACATAAACATAATTGATCGTGTAGGCGGTGGAGATGCATTTGCTGCGGGATTGATCTTTGGGCTTGACAATTCATGGGAACCGGGGAAGTCGCTTGAGTTCGGGGTCGCTGCATCTTGCCTAAAACACACAATAAAGGGAGACTTCAACATCGTATCTAGGGACGAGGTCGAAAAGCTACTTGGTGGAAACGCTTCAGGAAGAGTTGTGAGGTAGAAATGTGACATCTCGCCATTATGTGCAAAGTTGTGACGTATGCGGTTTCCAGTACAGCAATTCAGTTGGCATCCCAAAATGCCCTAAGTGTGGTAACACTCTGAATTACAGATACAATCAAATTGGCGAAATCGATCTGGATGATTTTCCGGACAAAGATCGTTACGGCATGTGGAAATACCATAGACTACTACCAATCGATGATTTTCGTCGCTGTGTAACGCTTGGAGAGGGTGCAACCCCTTTAACTACTAGCGTTAGACTTCGAGCAGAGTTGGGAAGCACAGGGAGAATTATGCTGAAGGACGAGACTCAGAACCCTACCGGCACTTACAAAGATCGTCCTGCGGCTATGGGAGTCAGTAAGGCTATAGAAATTGGTTCAAAAAAAGTGATCATCGCTTCTGATGGAAACGCTGGACCTGCAACAGCCGCTTATTGTGCAAGAGCTGGGCTCCGTTGTTTTGTATTGATGCCCGCCGAGACTCCTGTCGAAAGAAATGTGCAAACGATCTTGTATGGTGCTAATCTCATCCTTGTGGAAAACAGTACTGTAAGCGATTGCATTGACTTGATAACCGAACTACCTGAATATTACAACTGGACTCATCTGACAACTGCCGCGGCAGTCAATCCTTATCACTTTGAAGGTACGAAGACTATAGCTTTCGAGATTGCGGAAGATCTTGGATGGAATACTCCAGATTGGGTTATAGTGCCCGCGGGAGGTGCCGGACTATTGGCGGCTGTTTGGAAAGGTTTTCTGGAGATGATAGAAGCTGGCATAATAACTGACCTACCAAGATTACTTGCCGTTCAGGCCGAGGGGTGTGCGCCTTTAGTAAGAGCCTTTATGGAGCACAATACCAAGATCGAGAGATGGAAAGAGCCCAGTACCCTGGCGATGGCAATTAGCGTTCCTTACCCGCTTGACGGTGAACTTGCTCTTCGAGCAATAAGGGATTCCGGTGGGTCGGCTATCTCCGTGTCGGACAGTGAGATGGTTAACGCTACCCGTGTCACGGCAAGACTCGAGGGTATCTTTGCAGAACCAACTGGTGCGGCTTCTATAGCAGGTTTGGCGAAAGCCCTTGAAGAGGGAGTCGTAAGTAAGGAAGAATCAGTTGTTGCGCTTGTTACAGGGACAGGACTGAAGGTCATCTCATCGTTTGGCAAGATTCTTGAGGTACATAAGACGATTGGAAGGAACATTTCAGATCTGAAGAGCATTTTGGATGGATAGAGAATGGTGTGCTTTGTTCTTCAAATACTGGAACCAACTCGCCGCATTCAATATAATCGTTTCTTGTTCCCGGTCAGAATATTACGTACGAAGAATAAGAGTCATTTGTGTATAGGGTAAACCTTTCCTTTATGCGATCATAGAGAGATTTATCTGATTGTCATTTAGTATGCCAGAAGTTCTCCGATTTTAGGCTTAACAGAGCGAGATTTTTCAAGGATTTATGAATCGTCCTCCTGAGTCACTCAGTGGATTTCTTTCGTTTTTCTTTTTCTATTTTCGAGTACCTCAACTATTGCGGAGTCGATCTTTGACATGCCTTTTGAAAGAAGGACCTGGATGTTTTCTATAGATCTGTCCAGAGTGGTGGAAATGAATCCCTGTTCCGAATTAACTCCAAGATTGTCCATTGCCAGTAATGAACAGCTATATGCTTCCTGACCTCCAAGACCCGCCTTCAATGAACAGCTCTCTTTTGCACCATCGCACATAATTCCCGTCGTGCTAGATAGTATGGTTAGCATCGCCTGTTCGACAGTCTCCCTCGCTCCTCCAAGAAGATAGGTAATTCCTGCTGCGGCTCCCGTTCCGGCGGCTGTAACACATCCGCAGATCGGGGCAACTCTGCCGAGCTTGTTCTTTATGTAACCGGAGAAAAGGTGGCTCAAAGCTACTGCTTTCGCAATGTCCACGCGACTTTTTTGAAAGTGCTCACCAGTCAAAGCCACTGGAAGTGTGGCAACGATTCCCTGGTTACCACTTCCGCCACTGCTCATTACAGGAAGTGGAACACCTGACATCCTGGCCGCTGAAGCCGAGAAACAGTAACTCCGAATTCTGTACCCGAGACTTTCGTTTTCATAGTATCTGGAAGTTTCTCTCGAAGGCAACATTTCATTAAGGCCAAATCTAGCTATCTTGAGATTCATTTCTATTCCCTCAAAGATCTTCTCGATTTCCAGTTCAGTGATTTCTCGAACTGACTCAAATATCTCCTCAGGGGTAAATTCTAATGCATCAGAAGGGACGAATTTCTCACTTGAAGGGACCTTTTCTCCGTCTATCTCTAATAAAACTACATTCGTGTGACTATCAATTATCCTACAAAGTGTAGAGTGATTATGATTAGACACAGAGGCTTCAATAAATATTCCGGGTAAATCTTGATCGCAGATAACACTGACCATATCCTTGCCTATCATCTCTCTTGCAAGATCTACTGATTCGATTCGGCAAGGTCTAAGTGCCTCGAGCTGGAGGCCTGCGTCTCCGCATACAGCACCTAAAGCAGCAGCAAACTCATTTCCCTTTTCATTAGTACCTGGAATTCCCACGTACATTCCATTCTTGTATACGTTGACGCTGGTTGTAACCACGACTTTTTCTATCTTTCCTTCAAGTTTGCTTGCGGCAAGAGCTACACAAAATGCGATCGCCCCAGGTTCCGTACACCCAAGAGCAGGTCTAACTTCTCTTTCAAGGTATTGTTCAAGAAAACGCATCCTTCACCTCCAATGTCCAATAACCAAGTTTAGCACTGGCGAAGCATTATGTAATTCGTCGAAGACTTCCATAATAACTATTTCAAAGCAACTATGAACTCTTAACAGCCTCGGCACTTGGAATTGAGATTATACTCGAGTATGCGGAACTTGAAAAAGCCAATCTAAGTGAAGAATTCCTTTTCGTGCAAAGGGAAGGATAAGTCTTCCGGAGCTCTCAATCTTGAATCCGCAATGTCTAATACTGGCTTAGACTTTTCTCTAAGGGCACAAAGAAGTGTCCCCGATAGTTATTTCATTTTCCTTTGATGTCTGCATGAGAAAAATCTGGAAGCACAGAATCTGACTACTATTGGATTGCGCAAGAGGCTATTTGTTCGCTGAAATGCTTATTATGAAAGGCAGTTGAAAAGAGTTGCCATCTGAAAGCATCATTAGTCAGTCAGGCGCATATAAGAATTCTATGCTTCAATCCTTAGATCAGTGGAAACAACAAGGGGTAGTGGCCGAATAATATGCAAATGATTCGGGGATAAGTGATAGATTGGACAAAGGCACTAACTGCATCTTGCTTAGATCAAAGCGATAAGGAAAGACCTTAATTCCACAAACACTCCCGTCTTTTAGAAGCTCAATCTTAAGAGATGCCGTAGTTCTGCAATCTTTAGACTTCATAGAAGAAATCCAGTTGCCCATAGAATATATTATCAGCGAAGTAGTTCCTCGATTATTCTCGTACACCTCCAGCGGCTGAAGAACATGAGGATGATGACCGATAATCAAGTCTACTCCCTCATCGCAAAGCTTTCTTGCAATTTCAACCTGGATTTCAGTAGGTTTGTTCTCAAACTCAAGTCCCCAGTGAAGACTTAGCACGACAACAGATGCTTCTTCTGACATGAATTCAACGATTGGAATTATAACTGACAACGGAGTCTCTGCATCATCAATTGTGTTTAGGTCGGCAACGTTTAGAACAGATTCACTATTTATGGTAGCTCCGTTTGTGCCGAATGTGAAACCTGATACAGCGATTTCAGCTTCATCGACTTGAATAATTGAGAATCGTCTATTTTCTCCAAATCCAACACAATGGATTCCATGGTTACTAAGAAAAGAGTATGTCGACCTCAGTCCCTCGATGCTTCTGTCAAGAGAGTGATTGTTTGCGATGTTCATTACTCTAATTCCCAGTGGCGCCACCACTTCATCAAAGTATTCGGCGGAGCCATTGAATCTTGGGAATGCCGATTCGGGGGACTGAGTATCTATTGGGAATTCGAGATTGGCGAATACAATCTCGCTTTGAAAAAGACTTTTATCGACATTTGAGTAAAGATCACCGGCATTCATGAGTTCTCTACTGTACATCAAATCGCCAAATACGGTTAGCGTTATCGGGCAACCTGAATCAAGGAGCTCTGCCCGATAATTTCCTTCATAAGGTCTCGAAATCGTACCGAAGATAAGCTTCAGCAGGTAGAAAGTGGCATCTGTAAAAGTGAATCGACCAAGATCACCACAAACAAGGGGGAAGGAAAAAAAGAGACTATGCGTCATTAGGAAAAGAGCCAGAACAAACCCCATAGCAAATCTTCGAGACATCCATACCACTTCCTGTAAGTGAAGAGAAATTACATAATCTGTGTTAGTAAAGTCAATCCCATATATGATTATGGTTTTCGAGAGCCACCTCACCGAGAACCCTGCTAGAAAACAAATGGATCTCCGATACTTGACTCAACTTTAACACCCTGCATAGACAGATGATAAGCATTTGACAGTCATTATTCTTCATCGGCGGGAATGAGAAACGACTTGGAGATGTCTCTTGGAATGATTAATACTTCGGTTAGCATTTAACCCGAAAAAAAGTCAGTTGTTTAAATAGGAAGATAGTAAAATCAGAATTAACAAGTCTCTTGAGTTTCTTTTCGAGGACTATTCACGGATCTGAAGTGTCAGCAGGCAATAGATCAGAGTCACGATAGTTGAGCAGTAAGAATTAGTTTTTAACGCTCCAGAGAACTGATAGGTGTAAGTAACACGTGTGACTTAAAGTAGTAATGGCTTTATAGAAAGTGTTGCTCGGTTAGCAGAAAGGCGAGATCGATTACCCCTGGCGATAGAAATCATGATATTTGATCAGCTGGTACAAACCGAGCAATGAGAACACACGGAAAAAACTCTAAGGTCTTTTAAAGACAAACAGGTAATAAATCACAGAAAAGCAGATGATTCTAACCTCATGAACAAAGATATCAACTCTGCGATTGATTTTTGGCATGAGATGGCAGTGCTATAATCATTTGAGGACAACACAGGGCCTGATCAGTCCCCGGAGGATGGAATGGAATCCGACAGTAGAAACCTGTTCTGTTCAGTGAGAAGAATAATCTCGGTTCTCGTTGGCAATGAAAAGAGCTTGGAAAAGATTAAAAAGGCTCTTTCGATTGTTGGTGATTCTCTTTCTGTCAATAGGCTTACTCTTTGCACAGTTGAAGGCGCTCATCACGGTTCTTCTTTCCTCAAGATGGTTTGCGATTGGAGAAAAGAATCTGACTCAGTAATGTGCGTCTGCGGTTCGAGAACCGGAGATAGTAGAAAATCGGAACTTGAGAAGCTAATGAGAAAAAGCAGAGCAAATACAGTTTCGGAAGCTGGAAAAGGCATCTTGTTAATCAAGAGCCCCCCTGGATTGCCGGATTGTGTTCTGATCTTAGAGATCGATTTACACGAGAGAAATTTGTCTGTGGAGGAAAAGGACTTTGTGAAATGTGCGATTCGTTTGATGGCACTCATGACTGGAGAAGAGTACAACGAAGAGACCGGAAATAGCGAGAAGTCACTTCTTCAGGAAAGACTACTAAGAAGCGATGAACTGCTGAAGAATTTCGAAGGCAACGTCTTGGACATTCTTGCCGTAGTTGACGGAGGACTGATTTTCACATATGTTTCGCCCTCGGTAGTCAACACATTGGGGTTTGTTCCTGAAGAGCTTGTCGGAAAAAATGCTCTAGATCTTGTTGACTTTAGGGATCGTGAAAGAGTTATTGAGGAGTCCAAGGTTCTTCTGAGAGAAAAGAAACACGGTTGCTTCAGATATAGAGCAAGAACTAAGAGCGGCGGAATCTTATGGATGGAGACAGCTGTAAGCCCTTTGTTTAATGGGAAAGAAGTCGAGGGTTGGACGATGTCGTCAAGGGATGTCACCGGTGAGATGAAGCTGCAGGCCGAATTGAAAGCCAGAGATAGTATGATGGTCTTCATGAATGATCTGTACGTTCTGATTCTGAGCGGAGATAATCTTCATGAAGCAGCTTCCAAGATTGTGAATCGCGCATACGAAGAGAAGGGAATGGTCGCTTGCAAGATTACATTTAGTGAGGATGAATACCTTGATCTTGAGGTTTCGAGAGGTGACACCGAGGCATTCCCGCTGAATCTCATGAAGGACTCAAAGGCTCAGGAAACCCTCAGAGAAAATCGAATAATCGTTCAAAATATAATCATAGAAGGAAAGGAACTGAGATACATATGCATTGCACTTGAATCGAACAATGAGATTGCTGGTTCCTTTGAAACCCTTACAGAACGTGTGACAGGTCTTACCGAAGAAAGTATGAATCTCTATAGGCTGGTTGGGACTACGGTCTCCCTTTCTCTCACGAAAATCAGAAATCTTGTCTCTACGAGGAGAAACCACATCACGTCGCAGTCATTGATTAAGGCAACCGAAGCGATTACTAAAGATCTGAACATGAGAACGGTAATTGAATCAATTGTTGGGGGTCTCAGACAAGTAATACCATTCTACAGTGCCGCAGTTGAGTTAGTTGAAGGGGATCATCTAGTTATTGTCGGCGGTAGCTGGCCTGGAAAGGATTCTTTTGTCGGAACCAAATTCACAATGGAAGAAGGGAGTCCAGGTTTCGATGTAGTAAAAAGCAAAAAAATCATTCTGGCAGAAGATGCTCAGAGAGCATACCAGCAATTCAACAAACCAGACTTCATATTCATCAAGTCCTGGATGGGCGTTCCTCTGGTTATCGGAGATGAAACGATTGGAATGATCGCCGTTGATAGCGAAGAAGGTGGAAAGTTTAAGAAGCGGCATCTTGATGCCCTCAAGGCATTTGCAGATATTGCTGCGATTGGTATAAACAATGCCCGTCTTCACGAGGAGGTGAGAGATCTCTCGGTAAGGGACTATCTGACTGGTGCCTACAACCGTCGAGGTTTGTTTGAGCTCGGAGAATGTGAAATCGAGAAGGCAAAACGATATGACACAAAAATGGGATTGATAATGTTCGACATAGATAATTTTAAGAATATGAATGACATGCTTGGACAT
Source organism: Kosmotogaceae bacterium (assembly GCA_016933635.1). GTDB lineage: Bacteria > Thermotogota > Thermotogae > Petrotogales > Kosmotogaceae > Mesotoga. The sequence continues at coordinate 31,154 of JAFGAP010000139.1, read as the reverse complement.
CTGGCCGGAGACTTTGTCTTAAAAAGGGTTGCAAACATATGTACCAAGATTCTTCGAGCCGCAGATATTTTTGCGAGATATGGTGGCGATGAATTCATAATTCTGCTCCCGATGACTGATATTACGAATACCGAAGAAGCTGCGACGAGAATTTGTCGTTCGCTTGAAGACTCAAGAATAGTTTATAAGGGAATCCCAATAAAGGTTCGTGCCAGCCTGGGAATTGCCAGTCTTGAAGGACATGGAGATGAACTTGAAGACATGATCAGGAGGGCAGACAGAAATCTGTATGTCTCCAAAAGATCCGGGGGTAACAAAGTCACTGGGGGACGAAACTATGGCTAAGAGAGAATGGCAGATAAGAAGTGAACGTTTAGGTCTTGAGGCGCAGCTAAAAGAAAGAAATAAAGAACTTAAACTTCTACATGATTTCTCAAGATTAGTCGACAAAGCAGAGGACTCCATTGACGACATTCTGATTGGTCTCTTGGAAATCCTTCCCAATGCTTTTCTAGAACCCGAGAACACGTGTGCCGTAATCGTCTACAATGACAGAGTGTTTGAGTCGGGAGGAGTCTCAAAAAGCGATCGTTTTTTACGTGAGCCAATAAGAGTTAGGGGTAAAGATGTTGGGAGCGTAACCGTCTATTATTATGGTGACGGGGAAATCGCCTTCCTCTATGAAGAGTCTCAAATGGTTCTTTCGGTTACAGAGAGACTCGGGAAAATAATTCAGCGCATTGAGACGTCAAGGACGCTCAGTGAGAACAAAGAGCAGTACCGCGCTACTCTCTCAAGTATTGGTGACGCAGTTCTTTCGACAGATGCTTTTGGAATGGTCACTTTTGTTAACGAAGTTGCCTGCAATCTTATTGGGCTTAGCGAGAACAGCATCATCGGCAAGAGAGTCTCTGAAGTTTTGGAGGTCTTTAGTGAGGATTCAGGTGAACCTGCAATTATTCCAGTAGAGTATGTGCTAAGAACCGGTAAAAAGGTTGGACTGGCAAATCACACTGCACTCAGATCCAATAACGGAAAGATCTACTCAATTGCCGATTCTGCAGCTCCGATATCCAGAGAAGATGGTGAAACCACAGGTGTTATTCTGGTCTTCAGAGATGTGACCGAAGATAGAAAGAATGAAGAGAGGATTGTTCAAAGTGAGGCCAGATACCGAGAGTTGATAGAAAACATGAACGGAGGCCTGTTGATTCTGGACAGTGAAGATGGAGAACAATTCATTCTGAAGGAATTCAAGGCGCCTCGTGAAGATTTTTATAGAACTGGTGTTAGTTCTTCTGGGAAGGAGCTAAGGGATGTTTTTACCGGTGTCGAAAAGAGTGGTCTCTTCGAAGCAGTGAGAAAGGTGTGGAAGACAGGAGCCCCTGAGAAAGTTGAGGCCGAGAAATATGTTTACGGAGATCAAGAAGGCTGGTGGACAAATTATGTGTATAAACTTCCTTCTGGTGAGGTTGTGAGCCTCTGCTACGATGTGTCTGAATCACTTAGAATTCAAGAATTCAAAAAGAAGACGAACGATGGCCTTCTCACACTGTCAAAAATGGCTGCTGGAAGCGGTTTCTCACTGGATGAGTTTATGAAGAGCGCCGTAAGAATAGTAGGTTCTTCTCTTTGTGTTGATCGTGCCGGGATCTATATGCTAAACAGAATTGGTGAGATGGATCTGATTATTAGCTCTGATTTGGTTGATGGAGAGGCAAGAGAAGATAAGTCGAGAGCTATGGATCGAGATGTCGCTTCCGAATATCTTCACTTGATTCAAGCAAAGAGGTTCTTCAGTATTTCCGACGTGAACCAAGAAGAAAAAGGCAACTTCATTGTTAGTTTGCAAGAGGTTGGAGTAAAAGCGATTCTAGATATCCCCTTGAGAATCAGAGGGATCATCGTGGGATCTCTATTTTGCGACATGAACACTGCAAGGCAATGGACATCAGATGAAAAGAGCTTTGCCGCGTCCGTCGGTGATATTCTAACACTTGCTCTTGAAGAAGATGAGCTTGTTAATAGTGAACATCGCTACAAGAGCTTCTTCAAAATGAACGGTGTACCCATGCTTCTCATAGATTCGGCAACGGGTTCAATCGTAGATTCTAACGAAGCTGCATGCAGATTTTACGAATATGATCTTGTCACGCTAAAAGGAATGTCAATTAAGGATTTGGCTGCGAATAACGAATCTCTGGTAGCGATACGTAAATTTGCTGCTAGAAGATCTATTAGTGTAGTCTCCAGACAGAAAAAGGCCTCTGGAAGAATAGTCGACGTCGAAATATTTGCTTCTCCTTTTAGCACGGAAGATGTGGATCTGATTAACCTGATAGTTGTCGATATAACGGAAGCCCTTGCCGCAAAGAATAAACTTTCGGAAGCTTTGGGGAGATTGCACACTGCTCTTGAAGGAGCTGTAGAGCTTGTTAGCAAGGTAGTAGAGGCGAGAGATCCGTACACGGCAGGGCATCAGAAGAACGTGAGTCGTTTAGCTACGGCGATCGCAGAGAAGCTTGGTCTGGATGATAATAGGATTAGGACCGTCAGAATTGCCGGCTTGCTGCACGATGTCGGCAAGGTTTCGATTCCCGCTGAGATACTTTCAAAGCCAGGTAGACTTACTGATCTTGAGTGGTCTTTGATCAAGCGCCATCCAATTGTCGGCTACGAAATCCTTCGCGATGTAAAACTTGGCGGGCCAATAGCAGAGATTGTCAAGAACCATCACGAGAGGATAAACGGATCAGGTTATCCAGAAGGGCTTACGGGATCAGAACTATCTTTAGAATCAAGAATCGTGGCAGTGGCCGATGTGGTGGAGGCAATGGTTTCTCACAGACCGTATAGAGCATCTAGGGGACTGGGAGAGGCTGTGGAAGAGATCAAGAGTAATTCGGGAGTGTTGTACGATGAAGAAGTAGTCTCTGCGTGTCTGGCCGTAATTGATTCGGGTTTCAAGATTGAGAGATCTGATTGCAGCGGATTATAGTTTGCTGGAGGTAGAGAATGAACATATTAATTGTTATTCTGGCAATTTTCGGAGGGCTGGTCTTTTTAGGTCTTGCGGTGAAGCTTGCCTTTTTCGGACTAAGGGTCATTTTTGGCCTTGCCTTTGTTGGGCTGATTGTTTTCGCAGTTATTTGGCTTTTTTCGAAGGTCCTTTCACTGTTTTAGTTTTCCTCATTGTCTGGAATACTTGGGACCTTGTTTTTGACATCGGACTCCATTCTAATTAGGACCGGTTAAGAGTCTTCCTTTCGAATCTTAATCGGTAGTTAATCACATTATTAGATTTGATCATTTTTCTAAGGACAGCTCAAGAGAAGTCGTCACATACTACTTGTGCTTAGAATTTCCGATGACAATCTTAGTTCTTAGCTGGGGAGTGAAGATTATGAAAAGGGGAAATTCTTACATCTTGTTGATTGCAATAATATCACTGACGTCAGTTCTCACCCTGAGCGTCCTCAATTTCCTTAGACCTTATCCACCTAGTAAAGAGGCCTATGATTCTCTTTCGAGTTCAAATGAAGTTATCTACTCTTTCAAAGATGGAACTCACATCTTCACTCCTGAGAAAGGAAGTGAGATTGGAATAGTGTTCTATCCCGGGGGCCTTGTGGATCCAGTATCATATGCTCCCCTTCTTAAGAGAATCGCTACAAGAGGTGTTTCCTGCTTCCTTGTAGAAATGCCACTTAATCTTGCGGTACTTTCTCCAAACAGAGCAGGAAATATAATGAAAGACAATCCAGAGATTAGAAGATGGATTTTGGCCGGGCACTCTCTTGGGGGTTCAATGGCAGCAAAATTTGCTTACGATAATCAGGGCAGAGTCGACGGTCTCATTTTGCTTGCCTCCTATCCCGGTAAAGACACTTCTCTATCTGAATCAGGCATTCATGTACTGTCCATTTACGGTAGCAACGACAAAGTGCTCGACATTGAAGCTCTGGAGAGCGGAAGAGCTCTTCTCCCCGAAGGGACGACTTACGTAGCGTTACTTGGAGGGAATCATGCGCAATTCGGATACTATGGACCACAAAGAGGGGATGGAGATGCATTCATAACCCTTCTCGAGCAACAAGAAATGACCGTCAGCGCGGTTCTGTCATTCATTTATAATGCAATGTGATCCTTATTTTGAGATTATTTTGCCAGCTGATATATCAGAACGCCCGAAAGCATTAGGAGCAATCCGATAACTCTGGGAGGAGTCAGATTGATAGGCAGCTCACCAAAGAGTCCTGTGACATTTATAATAAGTGCGAAGACTATCTGGGTTACTACAATTATTACTATTCCTCTGCTCGCACCTAGAGAAGATACACCTTGAGAAATACTTAGGATTATCAAGACCCCTATGAATCCAGCGGTGTAGTAGAGTGGATTGAGTCCTTTGAGTGACTCCATGCTCATTTCTCCCTTACCGAACAAAAAGAGGAGTACCGAGGCAAGAAGAAATCCCGTACCGTGTATGAAAAAGTTTGAACCGAAGAATCCAATTTTCTCTCCCAGTCTCGCACTAAAAACACTTTGCATAGCGATTACTATCCCGGCTGCTATTGCGAAAAATATCCCTCTAATCATCCTATGTCTCACCCATCTATCTTTGAGGTTTGAAATTCCAGTTCCAGAATCAAACCTTCATCTTTTGATGCGTATAGAACCATCATAGCTGAGATTCAGTAGAACTCTGTTAAGAAAGCCTTTAATGAAAGCTCCGCCGAATATCTGAAGCATGTGAGCAATTACAATATCTTGAGGGAAGCGATCTACGTTTGTTTTGCACTGTATTAATGAAGCTGAAATTATTGATTTGATCTCTTCATACAAGAATAACGCATTAACAGAATTTCTTGGTTTTAGTTAATTCCTGGGCATAGAAACCCATTTTGCTAGATCTGTTTGAGATCAGCTGGATTAAGACTTGTGGAACCACTAATCGAGACTCTTTTCTAGAAATCGGCCGATATCCAGTAAGCCTGCCTTCCGTTCTCGTCTGTCGATCTTGTTCCAACAACGACGAATTTGCCAGCGCCTATTCAGGTAAATGCGTGTGGTTCAAATGAATTCACATTAAAAGCCTTATGAGTTACGACTTCTCCTTCTTTGGTGATCTTTATTAATCCGAAGCCCTCCTCTTCGACAGTTACAAATGATACCAACCCTACGTAGTTCTCATTGTCTTCAAGAATTGAGAGTAGTGCAGGGTATTTGTCGTCAAGAAGTGTTTCTTCAACAATCTCGCCAAATGTGTCAACCTTCGCTAAATAGGCCTTTCCTGAGAAATTACTGGAGATTCCGCCGACAAGAAATCCGTTTTCGGCTTCGATTGCAGTCCTCCCTTCGAGAAAGGGGCCTTCCGAATTGCCGATGAGCTTCTGCCAGCGTGACTTTCCATACGAATCTAGCAAAGCCAGCCATAGGTACTGACGTTCCTCGATCCAGCTATAGCCAGTGGCCAGAATATTGCCGTCCTCAAGATTCGTTACTGCCTGAGCTCCATCAATGCCATCTTTTCCGAATTCTCTTTCCCATACTGTTCTTCCGGAAAGATCGACCTTGATCAGACTGCCCTGAAGGTAATTCTTGTCAGTCATACACTGACCGGCAATAACAAATCCATCATAAGTGACGGCTACACTCCAGGGAGAATAGTCTCTGTATTTGCCGTAGAAGTTCTGCCACACCTGACTGCCATTCCCGTCAATCAATGTGGCCATTAGCTTTGCGCTACCGGTTATCTCTACACGAGATACAAGAAGGGCCATACCTTCATCAGTCAAGACTATGCATCTACCGATATCATCTCCCGGTGTTCCGTACTCCTTTGTCCACGATAAATTGCCGTCTGAATCAGCTTCAATAACAAGTGTCTGTATGAATGGTTCATCATAGTACTCGGAAAAGCCAACTGCCAAAATACCATCTGATCCTCCGATAACGGAGCTCAATTCTTCTGTTCTTGAGCCTCCGAAGCTACCTGTGAATGCAAATGCAAGTTGTACTATAAGAACAAAGATAGAAAGCATGGCCGTCATCTTCATTTTCAACCTCCCTCAGAATAGAGATGCCAGTCTGCATTGCCTGGAGATGAGACAAGTTCTGAGTCTCTCCTCTTACAAAGTGAATGGTTCAATTCTAAACGAGTTCCTGCCCATAAGGTCCGAGATATTTGTTGTCCAATCAGTTTGACACGTTCATCTCTTCTGAAATGAAGTCAACTCTCCGCATTTATCGTTTCTATTTTGCTTTTCTTAAAGCACTCCAGAAAGAAGCGTGCGATTTCTTGAACTTTCGCCTTGCGAACTTGTAGACTATGGGGACCGTGATCCCCCAACGGGGAGATTGCAAGAACAATCTTCTCAGGAGTTTCATGATTCAGCTATTAGAGTAATATAATCAGTCTATAACTTGCTAATTCTTTTTCAGAGGGTGATGCACATATGCTTCAGCTGAAGAAAGCATCGAAAATCTATAGAACGGGAGAACTAGAACAAACGGCCCTGGATCAAGTTTCTGTTTGCTTTTCAAACGACGAGTTTGTTGCAATCCTTGGACCAAGCGGTTCAGGTAAAACCACGCTTCTGAACCTTGTTGGTGGTCTAGATAGATGCGACAAGGGTGATCTAGTCATAAACGGAAGATCAACATCGGATTTCAAAGATTGGGAGCTTGATGCTTACAGAAACAAGAGCATTGGGTTCATTTTTCAAAGCTTCAATTTGATCCCGCATCTTAGTCTTCTTGATAATGTTGAAATGGGTATGACACTTGGTGGTATGCCTTCTTTAGAAAGAGAAAAGAGAGCTGTGGAACTGCTTGAAAAAGTGGGATTATCGGATCAGGCTCATAAAAAGCCCTGTCAACTGTCGAACGGTCAGATGCAGAGAGTTGCTATTGCAAGAGCCCTTGCCAATGACCCTGATATCATCTTGGCAGATGAGCCTACAGGTTCTTTGGATACTCAGACAGGTGAGGAAACTGTGAAGTTGATCAAGGAGGTTGCAAGGGGAAAACTCATAATAATGGTAACTCACAATGAAGATATCGCTAAACGCCACGCCGACAGGATAATCACACTTAAAGACGGTAGAATTGTAAGTGACTCCCGCCCTTCAATTGATGACGACCCTCAACCAGGACTGATAATCAAGAAGACAAGTATGAGTTTTCCAGCTGCCTTGAGGCTTTCTGCAACCAATATTCTGACAAAGAAATGGCGTACAGCGCTTACGGTACTGGCTTCCAGCATTGGCATAGTCGGAATCTTTCTAGTCTTGTCACTTTCTAGCGGTTTTGGGAGGCAGCTATCAGACTTCGAGTCGCAGACTCTCTCCACATTTCCGATAATGGTGAGTCAAACAACAATTGATCTGGAGTCACAGCAGTATCGACAACCTGAGTTTGAAAAGCGTTTAGAAAAAGATTATAGAGATGTCTTAGGGCAATTTGTCTATCCATACGATCCGAGTGATGAAATTCTGATTCACAACAACGACCTATCTGATGAATACATGGTTTATATTGAAAACATTGATCCCAAACTTCTTTCCGGCTTCACCTACACACGACATGTGAACATGAATTTGGTTGCAAAGTACGGAGAGATGGCGAAACCCGTTGATCAAACCTCAATAAGGTTTACAGCGTATCCTGAAGATCCCGACCCTGAGTCATCGGGTTATCTCGAGAGCAATTTCGACTTAGTTGCCGGATCCTTTCCAAGAGAATTCACAGATCTTGTAATGATCGTCGGAAAAGGAAACAGAATATCAAATTTGATTCTTCAAGCGCTGGGTCTTGATCATGAAAAAGAAAAGATTGGATTCGAAGAAATCATTGGATTAGAAATCAAGGCTATTTACAATGACGATTTCTACTTGAGGAAAGGGATGAGTTTCACGTCGAAGACCTCTCTAAGAGACCTCATAGATCTATATTATGGTGATTTTGGAATAACGCTGAGAATAGTCGGCATTCTAAGGCCCAAAGCACAGATTGAGTTCTCCGTTCTTGACGAAGGAATAGCATACTCCGATCGTCTCGCTCAGAAATTCATTGAGAATGCCGTAGATTCAGAGATTGTGCTTGCCCAGAAGGATCTTTACGTAAATGTTCTATCCGGAGAACAGTTCGCTTCGGATTTATTCAATGTCCTCTCAGTAATACCTCCCGATATTACTGCAAGATTAGTGGGTGGCGTAAATCTGCCCATAACCAAAAGAAATACTCTTCAGAAGCTCGGAGCATACGAAACTCCTGTTTCCATCGTGCTTTATCCCAAAGATTTCAAATCCAAAGAAGAGGTCCTGAAATACCTAGACTCCTGGAACGAAGGCAAAACCGCTGATAACAGGATTCTTTACATTGATCTTGCATCAACGATAACAAGATTACTCGACGGTATCCTAGAAGGCTCAACACTTGTGTTGTTGTCCTTTGCTGCTATTTCACTTGTCGTTTCACTAATAATGATTGGAATTATTACGTTTATTTCAGTAACTGAAAGAACAAAAGAGATAGGAATACTGAGAGCTCTTGGAGCAAGAAAAAAAGACATCAGTACCGTGTTCAACGCGGAGAATTTCATAATAGGAGCGTTATCTGGGGCTCTTGGAATACTGTTGGCTTCGATATTGATCTTGCCACTTAACTCAATTATCGAAAGACTGACCGGCCTATCTAACGTGGCCTATATAAATCCTTTTTACGCAATCTCTCTTGCGGCGGCCAGTATTTTATTAACAGTGTTGGGCGGATTAATACCATCAAGAATGGCAGCCATAAAGAACCCTGTAGATGCTCTGAGAATCGAATAAAGTATTTCCATAGGTTTTACGATGGGGTTTTCGCCTGGTTGTTCAAAAGCCTCTTTTCCAGTGAAAAGTGACCTATCCGACTGGAGAACCTAAGTTTTTCATTACTCTTTCCTCAGTAAATGATCAGGATCCCGGAATGTAGAGATCCAGAGCTTCCGAAATATTCGTAATTTCTGCCGAGGGCATCTTAACTAACTTGCCGGAATCAAACCCAAAAAAGAGAAGGTAGATGTTTTCCGGTGCTCCAGATCTTATATATGCGTCTCTTCCAACCATTACGGTGAATTTTGTTTCAATTTCGGGATTCTTGAAATAGAAGAACTTTTCTTGAGAAAGTCCGGGTTTGAGATTCTTCTGAAAAAAGTATGCTGTATCGGTAGAGTTTTTCTTCACTCCGACCCAGATTTCTTTGGTTCCTGTCACGAATATCCTGAAGTATGGTCTGTCGCTTGTACTTTGTGCTTCCGTAATTATTGCTTCCAGATCAACTGCAGAGTTAGACAGAAAGTTTTTCGCAACGATATACTGTTCAAGCGTTCCACCTGATCCGAGAAGTCTTTCGACACTCGATAGTTTAGCTTCAAAATCATCCTCGATTGCTTTAAGCTCTTCATCGTACTGCCTTCGCATCTGTGAAAGCTCTGCCTTCATCTGTCCAACTTTGTTAATGGAGATTAGCGAAAACACAAAACCGATTATTGCAGCCATTATCAAGAACAATCCTATTGAAAGCGCAGGAGATGCTCTTCGTCTCTTTGTCATTCTTCACCTCTTTTTACCGCAGAAGAAGAGATGCTCTGAACGAGCAAAGGTTTCGCGGTTCCTGCAGTATTTGAGCTCCCAATCCACTGCGCTGCTAATTCTTGACGCCAGCGCTTGTTCGTCATATGGATAGAAGGCAACCACCGATGAAATATCTATAAGATCAAAACCATTCACGCTAAGCAAATGCCCAATTTCCTCTGGGAAAAAGGGTTTTGTGGCAAAGACTATATCGCTAATTGAGCTGTTCCCAATTGGGATTTCGCCCTTTTCAACTAATCTCTTTGCCATAGAGTACTCTCCCCTTGAAAGAAAATCGTGCAAGAAGGCCCATGCATTATCAACTGTGGCAAGAAGCAAACCACCGCTTCTGAGAACCCTTTGACACTCAGCCAGGACATCCGACGCGTTCTTTGCGTATGAAAGGAGATCCCCAATTGCGAGAACATAATCGAAGCATTCCTTTTCGAAGGGCAATCTTTCGGCATTCGAATGGATGAAATCAATTTTAAGATCTGCCAGGCTGGCTTTCATGGAGGCGACACTAAGCATTTCCTGTGAGAGGTCGACTCCCACAACTTCGTAAGCTTTATCTGCCAAATAAAGGGCCCATCTTCCAGTGCCAGTACCAATGTCAAGAGTTCTTCCGATTATCTTCACATGGTCTTCCAACAGTCTTTCAACAACACGATGATACAGGTCCCAGTAAGGTTCCTCATACATGTAGTCATATTTGCTAGCAATTTCATTATAGTATTCCCAAGATTCCCTCAAACCGGCGCACCTCACAAATGAACGAATCAAATAGGACAGTTAACTATAGTATAATACATACTTGTCGACGATTCAGAAAAGTCTGGTCGAGCTTAGGAGTTAGGAATGGAATATAAACTGCATTTGCTAGAAGAGCCTTTTCGTTTGATCGGATCTGGGAAAAAGACAGTCGAAGTAAGACTGAACGACGCAAAAAGAAGACATTTGACTAAAGGAGATACTCTTGTCTTTGAATGTCTTAGTAACGGAGAGACTATTAGAGCACGTATAAAAGAGTTGAAATCTTTTCCTTCTCTTCAGGATCTACTGGAATCGTATGAATCTGAAAGGTTGGGCGAGTCAAAGACTTCGCTGAGGAAAAGGGTCAACTACATTTACCCGCTGTCAGACATAGAGAGATTTGGAGTTCTGGCTATCGAGATAGTAGTCGAACGAGGATTTCAGTGAGTGACTTTTCCTGCTGTGGAAACTCTCTATCTTACGCGATGATCTTCATGAAAGAGCTTACTCGGTAGGCTTTAAGGTATTTTATCGGAATTGCGATATGCAAATTGCACAGGAAATTTTTCATTCGCGATCTCTCATACTACCGCCAAAACCCTTTGATTAGAGAGGCGGTGGTCTTTTAACCCGCCTGTTTTTTTGCCTGGCACGAAGTACCTGATCACTTAGAGGACCAAGCTTATTTGAGATAGCACTGTCCGGTAACTGATTTCCATCCTTCATTCTTGAGTTTAAGCCCGATGATACACTATAAAGAGCTAAACATTAATGTGGAGAGTCAGAAGCATCCCCAAAACCTTCGAGGCAGTGTGAAATCATCGCCAGAAGATCAACAGTTTACAACTGTCGAGACTTTCCGAGAGATTGGGAATGGTCGAAAGGACTATTCAAGAATTCAGATATTCTCTCGTTTCTACAATTATGATCCAGCCAATGATGCAAGACTTGTCAGTAATAATGAATCCATCTAATTTCCTTGAGCGGTTCGAAAGCAGTCCAGGTTAAAGTTGAATACAAAGCGGGTTTTAGCGATACTTTGACTGGCTCATTTGTTAGACTATTAGTGAGGTGAGAAAGATGGATTCAGCAAAGGAGTTTGACTTTGAGAAAGTGGCAATCACTTATTCTAAACATAGATACCCTAATGAAAAACTGTTAGAGCATATCTTCAACAGGGTGAGGTACGCCGACAGAATTCTGGAAGTAGGTTGTGGAACAGCTGATTATTTGAGTATTCTCTCAGAGCTTCTTTATGCTCATGGTTTCGGATTCGACATTAGCCCTTCAATGATTTCAGAGGCTTCAAAGAAGAATCGAAGAATTGAACTCACTACTGCAGATGCAAACGGTCCTTTTCCATATAGAAATTTTGAATTTGACTTCGTGTTCAATATTAACCTCGTACATTACGTCACTGATCTCGAAAATCTGTTCAAAGAGAGTTTTCGAGTCCTGCAAAATGATGGAAGCGTATTGACAGTGACGGACTCCTGTCAGGACATTTCTGAGAGAACCTTAACCAATTATTTTCCTGAGACTCTTGATATAGATAGAGGCAGATATCCCGGAAATTCTTCTATTATTTCTGCGATGAAGAAAGCAGGCTTCGAGGGAATATATACTACTAAGGTAAAGACCTCTTTTGAATTCAAGAAACAGCACTTTGAGCAGTACAGAAACAAGGCCTATTCGTCTCTGAGATTGATAGCCGAAGAGAGGTTTGAAGAGGGAATGAAAAGACTTGAGTCCGATATGGAACGAGGTCTTGTCCTCGGAAAGAAGGCGTATACTCAAATATGGGGTATTAAAGTGGCGAAGAGGGATTTCGATCTCCCGATGGTCTATACAACAGGTTTCACTGAATAGTGAAAAAGAGGTTTTTTAGGAGGTGTTTCTGTGAGAAGGCTGGTAGTGCTTTTGATAGTAACGATTCTTTCGGTGTGTGGCTTTTCTATGGCAGTAAGTGCCGGAATTGGGTTCAATTTGGACATGAGTTCGGGTGCCTTGGTCACTCCGGTATTTATTCAGTTTTCGGCGGGTATACCTTTTCTTGCTGGGACGATCCATGCGTATGTTTTTTCTTTCGATTGGTCCAGCCTTGTTGTCAAGGGCTTCAGTTTGCCTGATCACACATATCTTGGAATCCAGACCAAAATAACAGTCCACAAAAGTATTTATGTGAAAGGGCACATTTTCTGGTCTTTAAAACACATCATTTCTCTCATTGGAGGAGAGAGAACAATCGCCAGCACACCCCTTTATACAAGAATCGGTTTCGGAAGCGATTTTTCAAGCATAGAATTGGATGCGGGCTTTGCTGGATACTGGCAACTAGATCCGCCAAGCACCGTTCCATTTGCCCGACCTTATCTTGTCGTTGACTTTACTTTCTAAAAGTGACTTCCTTCATCTGTTCAAATTGCGGTCGGAAATTCCCTGCAGGATCAAGAGCCTTTATATGCTCATGTGGAGGTGTTTTCGATCTGGAATTCGACTCTCATTTCCCTATTGCCGATATTGAACACCGACCGCACAATATGTGGCGTTATCGCGAAGCGCTGCCGATTGAAAGTGATCGGTCCATTGTGACTATGTCTGAGGGTTGTACCCCGTTGATTGAAGAGGAAGTATGTGGGAAGAAGGTGTTGATTAAAATGGATCAACTTCTTCCGACCGGCTCTTACAAGGATAGAGGAGCAAGTCTGCTAATAAGCTATGCCAGAGAACACAAAGTTTCATCTTTGGTCGAGGATTCTTCGGGAAATGCGGGATGCTCTATAGCAGCATATTCTGCACGGGCAGGTATATCCTGTGAAATATTCGTTCCCGAGCATACTTCAGTTGGAAAGCTCAGACAAATAGAGTCCTATGGTTCGAAAATCCGATTGGTTAAAGGCTCGAGAGAAGATGTATCAAGAAAGGTTCTCGAGCAAATTTGGGAAAACTTTTATGCAAGTCATGTCTACAATCCACTCTTTTTGCATGGTACAAAGACTCTTGCGTTCGAGGTCTGCGAACAGCTTGGCTGGAAGAGTCCCGGTGCTATTGTTGTTCCAGTAGGGAATGGGACTCTCTTACTTGGAGTTTCTATCGGATTTGGGGAACTGCATTCAGGCGGAATTATTGATCATCTTCCGAAGATTATTGCCGTGCAAGCAGAGAACTGTGCCCCGCTTCTTCGCGCCTTTGAATTGAATCGGAAGGATCCCGAAGGTGTAGATGCGCAATCGACCGTTGCAGAAGGGATTGCGATTGAAAGGCCCATAAGAGGCACTCAAATACTGAAAGCGGTCAGAGACAGCGGGGGAATTTTTGTGGGGGTTTCTGAGCAGGAGATAATTGATACCTGGAAGGAACTGCCAAAGCGAGGCCACTTTGTAGAACAAACTGCTGCGGCAACAATAGCGGGTTTGAAAAAGTATATTTCAAAATCTGGTCCTGGTGAAACGGTTGTTTCCGTTTTCACGGGTCATGGCCTTAAAACAGCTTGCGAATGATTTCATTGGAAGAGGCGATAGAGTTTGAATCGAAGTGATCAAAACAAAAACTTAAGGGTCAATGCTTGATCTGATTTCTAATGATGAGACCGTTGGTATGAAATTGAGGAGATCACTTCGAGATTTCCTCTCCGAAATATTGTATTGGTAAAGAAGTTCTGCGCATAGTTTTGGACCCAACGAAGACGGGAGAATGCCGCGTCTTACTTTGCGTTGACCGTCGAACACACCGGTTATATAATTAGAATTAGGAGGTGGTTAAGTTGTTTTGGGATCCAACTTTTATTATTCTCATTCCCGCGATTATCCTGGCAGCTTACGCCCAGTTTCTTGTCAGTTCGAGGTTTGCACATTATTCCAAAGTGAAATCGACCTTTGGGTTTAATGGAACTCAACTTGCGAGGCAGCTTCTCGACAACGCCGGTCTTTATGATGTTAAAATTGACCGAATTAGAGGAAATCTAACGGATCATTACGATCCGAAGAATAGAACCGTTCGCCTTTCAGATGCAACACACAATAGCTCGTCTATAGCAGCTTTAGGTGTAGTGGCTCACGAAATCGGTCATGCTATTCAAGATAAGGAGAAGTATGTGCCATTAATTGTTCGAAATTCTGTAGTTCCTGTTGCGCAAATCGGTTCTTCTCTTTCGTGGATAATCTTTATAATTGGACTCTTGATGGTTTCGCCTGTTCTTATAAGAATAGGAATTCTTGTTTTTTCTGCATTTGTCTTCTTCACACTAGTGACGCTGCCGGTTGAGTTCAACGCAAGTTCGAAAGCAAAGAAGCTTCTTTCGTCTATGGGTATGCCTTCTAAAGAGCTTAAGGGTGTAAGTTCAGTTCTTGGAGCGGCGGCAATGACTTACGTTGCATCTGCGGCTACTGCTATTCTTCAGTTACTCAGGATGCTTCTCTTGTCAGGTGCAGGCAGAGACTGATGCAGGGAGCCCGTTCCATTGCATTACAGACTCTATCTTTTTTTGATGCAAATGGTTATGTCTCATTCAAGAAGTTGGAGATAGCACTGTCCACACTTTCTTCCCAGGATTGCTCCTTTTGCATGAATATCATTTATGGGGTTCTGAGAAAGAGAGTTAGCATTGACTACGAGCTATCTCGTTTTCTCAGAAAGCCAAGCAAGCTGCCTCATGCCGTGCTGAATGCATTGAGAATCGGTGCATTTCAGATTCTTTATTTGGAAAGCGTCCCAGAGTACGCAGCGTTGAAGTCTTCGGTAGAGATAGTTGGGGTGAAAGAGTTCAAGGGTCTTGTGAATGCAGTGCTCAGGAAGCTAATAAGTGCAGGTCCTGCGAAAACAAAACCTCTTAACATCGTCTATTCCCATCCGGAATGGCTTGTGAATTACTGGAGGGAAAATGCCTGGATAGATGACCTTGAAGAGCTTCTGGAATACAATCAGACTCCTCCCATTCAAACAGTTTTTGCTTTGGGAAGAGAGAATGAGTTGATCAGAAGCGGCTTCATATTCGACAAAAGTGAGTATTCGGATCTGTCCTGTGTTTTTCAAAAAGGGAGTTGTATAGAGAATCTTCAGATCGTCGATGAAATTGAATATATGCTGTCAAAAACAACTATCCCGGTTTTGACTCATAAGGGAAGTCTGACCGGAAGAATCAACTCTATGCCATGGCTTCTCCACACTTTGAGATCGGAAGATATCGACGGCTGCTCAAGGGTGGCTGTGGAATTGCTCAGTAACTTCTCGAGAGAGCACGATGAGTTTATATATTATAGTCAGGCTTTTACTGTAGAGGAAAACAAGTATGCCCTAGATGTTCTGGATGGTTTTGAACCAGTATTAATGGAGGACTTCTTCATCGAGCATAAGATCTCTACGAAATTCGATGGCAAAGGATACTGGTTACAGCCATGGAAGGCACCGGCTACTTGTTATCTGGCAAAAGTTAGGAGAGCAAATTGAAGGACATTCTTTCTTTAGATTTGGATGAGCTGAAAAGGGAAATGGTTTTATCCGGAGAAAGGGACTACAGAGCAAATCAAATCTTCAAGTGGATTTACGCGAAAAAAGTCTTTGACTTTTCAGAAATGACCGATCTTTCTACGGGACTCAGACATAAGCTCGGTTCCCTTTTTCAATTTACTACCATGAAAGAAGTGGAAAGGCAGATTTCGGTTGACGGTACAAAGAAGTTCTTGCTTAAGTTGGAAGACGATAACCTAATTGAGACAGTTGTTTTGAGTCATCCTCGCCATGTCACCTTCTGCATTTCTTCCCAGGTTGGATGCGCTCTCAATTGCTCCTTCTGTGCAACTGGAGCCAGTGGCTTCACAAGGGACCTGTCAGCGAGTGAGATAGTCACTCAAGTAATTCTGATGGAGAACAGCATTGGCAGACCAGTCGATAATATTGTATTTATGGGAATGGGAGAACCATTCCTTAACGAGGCCAACGTGTACAAGGCAATAAAGATTCTTCATGATCCTGTAGGTAGAAACCTGGGGATTCGTCATTTCACTATTTCAACTGCCGGGATTCCCGAAGGCATAAAGAGACTGGCCGATTCCGGAATGGACGTCCGACTTTCAGTTTCGCTTCATAGTGCAAGTGATGAGAAAAGGAGTTCTTTGATGCCGGTCAACAAGAACTATCCACTTGATTCATTGAGGAGGGCGCTTGATTATTACCAGAAAAAAACCGGCAACAGAATAACATTTGAATACGCTTTGATAAAGGGAGTGAATGATTCTAAGGAAGATTTGACAAGGCTTGTGGAATTCCTGATGGGAATGAAATCCTTCGTGAACATAATACCTGTGAACCCAGTAAAGCCGATTTTCGCTAGACCATCCGATCAGGAAATAGCCTCCTTTTCGGAAAGTCTCAAGAAGGCCGGATTCGAATGCGCAATACGACACGAGAAAGGCACTGATATTGACGCCGCATGTGGTCAGTTAAGGCAGAAAAGAAGGGGATAGTGTTGGAGAGAAGAAAGGGAGTGGTGGTGAGATTTGGCAGCAGAAACATGGAGGTTGTTGATACTGAAACAGGCGGGCGACTAATTTGTACTATGCCAGGACGTTTTAGATTGCAGGGAATCAGACCAATTGTTGGAGATAGAGTTGAATATGCTTTAAGCGGTGACGGTCAGGGGCGCATTGAAAGTATTCTTCCCAGAGAAACGGAACTTTTGCGTCCGCGGATCTCGAATATCGAGCAAATATTGCTGGTGCTTTCGTTAAAGAAACCGGCAGTTCAAAATCTCATTACAGATCGTTTCCTTGTTCTTGCCGCATACGCGAAACTGCCTGTAACAATAGTAGTCAACAAAATTGATCTAATCAATAATGGGGAACTCGATAGGTTTTCAGATATCTATGGTGATTTCTACGAAATCTGTCCTGTTTCTTCTAAGAACAGAATCAACCTTGATCGTCTTCGAGAAGTTTTGAAAGGTAAGATAAGCGTAATGGCCGGTATGTCAGGAGTGGGAAAGAGCAGCCTCCTGAATTCTCTTAATCCGGGACTTAAGCTCAGGGTTTCAGAAATTTCAAGGGGTTTGGATAGGGGCAGACATACTACATCCTATGTCGAACTTCTGCAGTTCGAGTTTGGAGGACTAATCGCAGACACTCCGGGTTTTGCAAACCTTGAATTGCCCCAGATTGCTCCAGAAAGCCTTGACAAGTGTTTTCCGGAAATTTTTCAGGAACGAGGCATGTGTGCATTTTCAGACTGTACACATGTAGATGAGCCTGGATGCTACGTCAAGGAGCTTGTAGAAGCCGGTTCTATTCCTATTAGTCGATACGAAAGTTATTTGATTATGTATAATGAATTGAAGGAAAGAGAACTGGAGAAGGGAGGACGAAAACATGGCTAGAATCTCTCCCTCGATTCTTGCCGCAGACCTTACTGACCTAGCCAGCGAAGTCATGAGAGTCCGCGATGCTGATTACTTGCATATAGATGTGATGGATGGAATGTTTGTTCCCAATATAACTTTTGGTGTGCCTATCATGGAAGCGCTGGGAAGACTTCATCATCCACCCCTAGATGTTCACCTGATGATAGAGGATCCTTCAAGATATGTGCGGGAGTATGCCGCTTTAGGTGCAAAGAATCTGCACGTTCATGTTGAAGGCAACTATCATCTTCATAGACTTCTTGGACAGATTAGAGAAAGCGATTCAAGAGCATTTGTCGTTCTGAATCCATCTACGCCCGTCTCCCTTCTTGATGAGATTCTTCCGTTTGCTGATGGTGTGCTTGTTATGACCGTAAATCCTGGGTACACAGGCCAAATTTTCATACCCGAAGCTGCGAAAAAGATCGAAGTGCTAGATCGTATTCGTAGTGAAAGGGATTTGAAGTTTGAAATCGCAGTGGATGGAGGAGTGAGCCTCGACAATGCACAGGATCTTGTAAACAGAGGAGCAGATATTCTTATAATGGGAGCTGCTGTGTTCAGATCGGAAAATCCATCGATGGTTGTCAAGAAGATAAGGGAGCTCAAGAGGTGAAACTCTACTTAGTGACTTCCAATGAAAACAAGCTTAAAGAGGTGCGTCTCATTCTTCCTGAAGTATTTGATGTTGATTCGATTGAAACGATTGCACCAATGAAAGACATCGTTGAGGATTCGGCAACCTTTTTCGGAAATTCATTGAAGAAGATCGAAGCTTTCAAGGATCTTGGAGTACCACTTCTTGCCGATGATTCAGGGCTGGTAATTGATTCTCTTGGGGGATTCCCAGGAGTGAATTCTGCAAGATTTATGGAGAACAGTCACTACTCGGCAAAGATGCAGACCATTCTTGACAGAATGGTGAACGAAGAAAACAGAGCAGCTCGATTTGTCTGTGCTGCCCTGTTTTATGATCCTTCAAACGGCGTTTTGGTTGGGGTTGAGGGAAAAGTCGAAGGGACTATTGCAAGGGAGCAAACCGGTGAAAGCGGCTTCGGCTATGACCCAATATTTGTTCCCCAAGGTTATTCGCAAACGTTTGGTGTTCTCGGGGATTCAATAAAAAA
The DNA here is from genome assembly GCA_016933635.1 of Kosmotogaceae bacterium. Lineage (GTDB taxonomy): Bacteria > Thermotogota > Thermotogae > Petrotogales > Kosmotogaceae > Mesotoga. The sequence goes on along the minus strand of JAFGAP010000139.1, from coordinate 12,267 downwards.
GGAGCTTTCGCATAGAGCTAAGGCATTCAAGAAGCTCTTTTCGCTTGTTTGCCTTTATACCGGGAAAACATGAACAAAGCTACACCTGCTATGAGTAGGATTACTGAGACCACTTTAGCTGTTCGTATGTCGGTTTGACCAATGTAGAGGCTATCTAATCGAAGGCCTTCAACGAAGAATCTAACAATAGAATAGAAAACCATATAAAGAGCGGTTACTTCACCATAGTTCTTTCTCTTCCCCAAATACCAGTACAGTACAGCGAAAATCGCTACATTTGCAAGGCTTTCGTAGAGAAAGGTTGGATGGAAGTATTCAAATTCGGAATAACCCGGCATTCTATATCTTGAAGGCACGAACATCTTCCATGGAAGATCAGTGGGCGATCCGTATGCCTCATAGTTCATGAAATTTCCCCAGCGTCCAATGGCCTGAGCCAAAGGTAATACAGCTGTGAAAATATCGGTTACCTGGAGAAATTTTAAGTCTGCTTTCTTTCTGAATGTAACATAGAGAAATGTTACAAGGAGAGCAGCGAAAAAAGCTCCGTGTATAGCCAGGCCACCATCCCACGTCCTGAATATGCTCCAGAAATCTCCGCGATATATTTCATAATTGAACGCAACATAGTAGATTCTGGCTCCCAATACACCAAAAACAATTCCAATGAAGACACCCTCGATCATGTAATCTTCTTTTATGCCTTCCTTTAAACCCTGACGCCGTCCCAAGAGATAAGCAGTGATGATTCCGGTTGCTATCATGACTCCATACCATCTAATTGAAAAGGGGCCCAGATTCTCAACAATTACGGGATTTAGTATCAGCTGACCGCTGAAAACAGCTTTCAAAAAGAAAAACAGCGCAAATGCAGAGGCTGATGCTATTGCAATTGAAACTACTATCTTCTTCACTTAACCCCCTCCTCTTTCCGATACTTCAAAACGAGATCTATGTGAGGTTCCAGAAGTCTGAGAAACGTCATCTATTCCTTAGAAGAAGCTTCTTCTCCGCCGGAGTCACCTGTCTCCTGTTTTTCGTCGGATGAGGGCTCCATTTCACTAATAGACGCCTTTTCAATGACAATGTCCAGAACCTTGTTTCTGATGATAGTTGAAACGATGTCCTCTTTAACATCTTGACGGGTATTAACCATCTCTTTTGCTCTATCTGCTGAAATCCCCCAATATGGCGCCATTTCTTCTGCATAAGCTTGAATTTCTTCTTCTTCGGCTATGAAGCCCTCTCTAGATGCTATCTCATCGATGAACCTGGCTTTCTTTATTTCATCAAACACACCAGATCTGAGATCCTCGATGAGCTTCTCTTCGCTTCCAGCCTGTTTAAGGTATTTTTCGTAACTTTTCTCCTTCTTTGAATTCTCTATCGTTCTCTGAACAAGATAATCTAGTGTGGCATCGGAAATCTCTATCTCGACAAGATCATTAATCTTGTCCATTGCTTGCTGCCTCAAGAAATCTTTCTGCCAGTTCAAAAATGATTCCTTACCCTCTTTGCCCACAATTTCCTTTAATTCTTCAAGGTTATTTGCTTCGGCATTTACGGTTTTTGCAAACTCATCGTCAAGATCCAAAGGGCTCTTTTTTAGAACTTCAAGAACTTTTACCGAGTAGAAGTATTCATTGTCAGAGTCTTCGAATGTTCTTGTAAACTCAACCACGTCATCCTTCGTTTTTCCTATGACGTTCTTGACTATTGGTCTATCATCTTCTGGAACAACGCTTAGTTCTTGAACTTTGTTCTCTGCGATTTTCTTGCCGTCTTTAATTATTGTGTACTCAATTTTCACTATGTCGCCGTTATCAACAGGTCCCTCTTTAGGTTCAACTATAGCGTGTTCGTTTCTGAGTTCTTCCAGGCGGTTATTTACATAGTTCAGAACTACTTCATCCTGCTTGGGAACTTTAAGATCAAGATTTTCATAGTCTTGAATCTTTACTTCGGGGTCTCTATGAAGCTTCACTTCAACTACGGCACCTTCTCCTTCCATCTTTTGTTCACTAATCACTGCTGGGACTAGAATCTTCTCGTCCTTCAATTCTTCTTCGATTTTGTCGGAAAGAACTTCCAGAACCATTTCTTCAAAACTTTCCGCTAGAAAGTTTCTTACGATACTTAGTGGAACCTTGCCTTTTCTGAATCCAGGTATTGTGTATTGTTGATTTACATATCTTGCAACATCCATTTCTGCCTTCCTTATTTCTTCCGAATCAAAAGTAAAGAGAAATGTCTCGACATTCTCTTCTTTCTTAACGAAGCTCTTCTCCATCAGAAACTACCTCCATTCGCCTTCAATTATTATTTTCGCCGTCTAATTATACGTACCCAAATGAATTTCACGGTTAATGAGATGTTATAATTAAGAATTGTTCATCGTAGTTGGATCAACTCATACTCTAAATTGTCCGGATCTATTACAAGAACAGTCGATTTACCCGTGAGATAGCCGCAACACTCCCCTGGGTTTATAATAACGGGCCTTGAATCCAACCTGATATCAAGATGATGCGTATGTCCGTAAAAAAGGAAATCCGTATTAATTACACCACTTAATCCGAATGGTTCGTGCATCACAACTACCGAGCGACCATGAATTTCAATCTCTGCAGGCCCCTTTATCAAAGAGTTACCAAGAATGTTCTTCAGACCGACGACCTCTCCATCGTTGTTTCCTATTACCACGTGTAATTCACTTTTGAATTTTGTCAAAGCCTTTGCAGAAAAGGGGGACACAAGATCTCCACAGTGAATAAGAACTTCGACACCTCGGTTAACGGCAATCTCTACGGACTCTGAAATTCTTGGCATATTGTCATGAGAATCAGACATAATCATCCACTTCACCGCACTCACCCCCCATGGTTTCACTTTGTTGAAAAGTGTAGGCGAATCGAATACAATTATAACTGCATGCGACCTGAAGAACAAAGGTTCCCTATCTGATAGTGTCGGAGGTTTAATTGAATAACAATAGATTGGTAGTTCGCTTCTGTTGTGGAGGTCTACTGCGGTTTCTTTCCCATCAGGAAAGTGCTACAGCAATAGAACGCACAATCAAGAGATCGGGATTGCCTGTAGCATATACCCAAGGATTTCATCCGAGAATCAAGATCAGTTTTTCGCCGGCCTTGCCAACGGGAGTCACAAGTCTCGCTCATTACGTTCTTCTCGAAACCGACTGCATTAGTGAAAATGTGGTGGATCTGCTAAACTCTGTTTCGAATCATACTATTAGAGCTTTGAAGGCCTGGTATCTGCCCCATGGCTATACAAAGATTGATACTCTTCTAGATTCTTACAGAACTGCACTAGTTCTTCCTAAAGGAAGCTATTGCCCAGAGCGATTTGATGCTAGTGCGATCGTCACCAAGAAAACAAAGAGCGGATATAAGAAATACAAAGCTGGAGATGTGTTTATGGAGCTTTCAGTTACCTCCCTAAGAACAGTCCATGTGGTAAAATATTTCCAGCCGATAGAGTCGATGGTTTCAGCGGAGGAAATTCTTAAGATATTATCTAGAGAAGGCACCGCTTCTTACGAAGGGGTAATTGTTTTTGTGGAAGACGGAATGATCAATGGAAGATATACTTCAGATACTCTGGATGAAATAGGAGGGATATGATATGTCCGGTCACAACAAGTGGGCAAATATTAAGCACAGGAAGGGCGCACAAGACGCAAAGAGATCAAAGGTCTTTACGAAGATTATCAGAGAACTTATGGTCTCAGCAAGAGAGGGTGGGTCAGATCCAAACACAAATACTTCTCTTCGAACTGCTATAGAAAAAGCTAGGTCAGCGAACATGCCTAAAGACACCATGGAAAAGGCAATCAAGAAAGGTGCAGGGGAACTTGAAGGTCAATCGTTCTCCGAGGCTTTGTACGAAGGGTACGCTCCGGGAGGAGTAGCGCTTCTTATTAGATGTCTTACCGACAATAAGAACAGAACGGCGCAAGAGATAAGGCATACGCTTTCCAAGTATGGTGGATCAATGGCAGAAAGCGGAGCAGTAAGCTGGATGTTTGAAAGAAAGGGAGTTATAACTGTAGCTAAGGAGCAGATTTCTGATCTCGAGGAGTTCCAACTTCTTGCTATCGAGGCAGGTGCCGAAGACATTAAGGATGAAGAAGATCCCATTGAGATAGTAACTTCTCCAGACTCCGTTTCAGATGTGAAGACCGCACTCGAAGAAAATGGTTACTCTCTGTCTTACGAGATGAGCTATATTCCTAGTAATTCTTTGAAGGTTGAAGGTTCAGATGCTGGAAAGCTACTCAAGCTCCTTGATATTCTTGAAGATAACGACGACGTTCAGGAAGTTTACGACAACTCGGATATAGATGATGCTGAAATGGAAGTACTTGCCGAACAAATGGGTTGATCGGCTCTTGCTGTTCTTGCGTCACGTGGAGTGATAATAATTGCTGTCTCTTTTGGGGATTACGCTGGCTTTAATAATGGATCAGGTGAGTAAGTATTTCGTGGAAAACGGAATGACTTACTTTCAACGGATAGACCTGGTTGGAGAGCTTTTTGGTCTCAGGTACGTTAGAAATACCGGTGTTGCATTTGGGCTTTTCAAGAATCAAGAGCCGTGGTTGCTTGCCTTTGTAGCAATCGGTATTGTGGCTATGATCGTTACTCTATCTAATGTACATTCTTCTAAACTATCCCGATGGGAATCCTTTCTCATAGGCTTGATTGTTGGCGGTGCTCTTGGAAACAATTTGATAGATAGACTGAGGCTTGGACATGTGGTTGATTTCTTTGAACTAAAAGGGTTCCCTGCGATCTTCAATCTTGCGGATATATGCATTGTTTTTGGCGCAGCCTTGTTAACACTCTCTGTATATCGAAGGGAGAAGCGTGCTTCAAGAGATAAAAGTCTCCAGCCGTGAAGATGGCTGGAGACTTGATAAGGTAGTCGTTGAGAAAGCTCCGCCCTGGGTTTCCCGCACTTTTGTGCAACGGCAAATAAAAAATTCCAAGGTATTTGTTGACAGTAGACCGAGAAAACCATCCTATAAGGTTAAGATCGGAGAATCTATTACTTTTGAACTCCCCGACAAGCCGAAAGTCGCGTCTGTAGAACCTGAGGCCATCCCGCTAAAGATTGTTTTTGAAGACCGTGATATCATCGTAGTAAACAAGGATCCTGGTATTATTGTTCATCCTCTTCCAAGAAAGCAAACAGGTACACTTGTAAATGCTCTTCTTAATCACTGCAAAGATCTTCAAGGAATAGGTGGTGTAACCAGACCAGGAATTGTTCACAGGCTCGATAAGGATACGAGCGGGATAATCATAGTCGCCAAGAACGACCTTGCACATGTCTCGCTTTCAAGTCAGTTCAAGAACAGATTAACCTCTAAAGAGTATATTGCGCTAGTCAGAGGAAAGACACCAGCGTCTGGTAAGATCGATTATTCGATTGCTCGGCATCCGGTCAACAGACTTAAGATGTCGGTAAATCAGAATGGCAAGGAATCCCTCACGTATTTTCAAACTCTCTCGTGTTTTTCAAATATTGCTTCTCTGATAATTGTAAAGCCCAGGACCGGTAGAACACATCAAATAAGGGTGCATATGAAAGAGAAGGGCTTTCCCCTTCTTGGTGATGCGGTGTATGGAAAGGCAAGAGATGACGAGATTTTTGGAATCAAGAGACAGATGCTTCATGCCGTTAAACTAACGGTTTCTCACCCTCGGTCAGGAATTAGAATGACCTTCATAGCCAGGCTCCCAGAGGATATGAAAGAGGCTATAGTTAATCTCTCTGAACTTGAGGCGAAAAGATGAAGACTGCCTTCGTTATTACCAGACACCAACTTCATTCCTCTGTTCTTGAAGAGAGATCGACTACCGCGGAGCTGAAGAAAATGGGCTACGAAAGATGTGTTATTCTTGACTCATCACTTTCTTCATACGCGAAGTGGCATCTTTCTCTTTCCAGATCAGGAATAGTAGCAGTGCCAGGGATCAAGAACGGATACGATTATTGGATTGCGAGAAATGAAAAGGGTTTTGAAGAACTTTTAAGAAAAGAAATAAATGATTCGGAAAACTTGATCCATATCTCCGGAAAACCCCGAAATCTAGACAATTCTTCAGGAAATCCTATTTGGGAGTGTCGCTACCTTGATCATGAAAGCGAGAAATTCAGGGTATACGCCTCGTTAAAAGCTGAAGTTGAGATAGCTGATTATTCACTGCCAAACGACAAGAATTATCGCGATCTTGAGCACGGTTTGCTTGAGTTACTCTCACAACTTCCCCGCAATTTCCCCTTGAAAAAGATTGAGCATGTTTTTCCAGTGAGAATACCGGCGGAATCGTTCTCTTCCTTGTTGAGCAAAGCTCTTGAGGATAAGAATTTGAGCGGAGAATACTTGTCGAGACTTGAAAGGGAGCTTTCAGTAATTCTTTCAAAGAATATTCAGGATTATTTCATGACCGTTTCCAAGATCGTCGACATTGCGAAGAGCATTGGTTGCTGGATAGGTCCGGGTAGAGGTTCGGCCGTTGGGTCGCTTGTCAGCTATCTGCTTGAAATAACCCGAATCGACCCCGTTGTGGAAGGCCTGTTCTTTGAGAGATTCCTTAGCATGAAGAGGGCTGATCCACCGGATATCGACCTTGATGTTGATGACAAATCAAGGCCAGCGCTGCTGAGAAAAGTGAATGAGTACTTTGGAAATGATCGTTTCTGTCTTGTTAGAACATATTCAACTTACGGATTCAAAGGAGCAGCCCGCGAACTCGGAAAAAAACTGGGAATCAGCAAAGATAAAATTTCTAGGCTCATTGAATGGAGTAAGGATGGAAAACGCTTCCCATACGCTTTTGAAGGAGATTTGGACATGAAGCGGCTGTTTGAGATGTCAAGACTTGTTGCCGGTCTCTTTTCGGGTTATTCAGTTCATGCTGCCGGTGTCATACTCTCCGGCATTTCTCTGAAAGGATTAATCCCAATTGATTTCAGTGAAGATCTACCTGTTTCACATTGGGACATGGATTCTCTACGAATAGTTGGTCTTCAGAAAATTGACATCTTGGGTTTGAAAAATCTCTCTCTTTTGAAGGAAATGACACAAGGCAAGGAACCTTGGGACTATCCCACAAGCGATTCAAATACCTATGAGACATTGGGAAGGGGTTATACCGCCGGTGTCTTTCAGCTGGAAGCACCTTATGCTACGAGCATTGTCAGATCAGTCAAGCCCTTGTCGCTGAGAGATCTTTCTATATGCATTGCATTAAACAGGCCGGGTCCAATCAAGTCTGGAGTTACAGAGCGTTTCTTAAAACTTTCAAGAGTTCCCTCTGAAATCGAGAAGATAAAGAAAAGAGTTCCCGTCCTTGCTGAGACGGGAGGACTTCTCGTATATCAGGAACAAGTTCTTAAGATCGCTTCGAGCTTACTATCTCTAGAAGCGGACGACGGGGAGCTTCTTAGAAGAGCCCTTTCAAAGAAAGACCGGGATGCCGTTGACAGGTTGTTTAAGAGCTCGCCTGGGTACAGCAGACTTGCAGATGATAGAAGAGCAAAATTGTATTCCTTCCTTCTTGATTTTGCCGGTTATGCCTTCAACAAATCCCACAGTTTGAGCTACGCTATGATTTCCTTCTGGCTAGCGTATTTCAAGTCAAACCATCCAGAGATTTTCTATCCCCTCATGTTGAGAGAATTACCACGGACTTCTTCTAGAAGACTGGTTGCCGAAATAAGGGATAGGGGGTTCAAATTAAGTATAGAACATGGAGTTGAGGACCATAAAACTGTGTCGCTTTCTATTCCACAGCTATTGAACAAAGGTGAGCTGAAGCCGAAACCATTTGAGGATTCCTTCTTCACGTTCGTTAGGAACAACAGGTCAAATTATCAAGCAAGAGACCTTGAAAGACTCATCAAGAGTGGCTACCTGGATTGTTATGGTAGCAGAAACGATCTTCTGAAGAAAATGAATGATGCCCTTACTGGAGTGAACCCTGAACTGAAATCAATACGATCTGTGTTCGGGTATAAAGAAGAGCCTCAAGAAGCAAGAGAGGAAGACACCCCTGTTGAGAAAGCTATGATGGAGATTGAGTCTCTTGGTTTCAACGTTACGGAGATTCATCGACCGGATATTTCATCGGATGCAATCGATTTTGAAATAACGACCGCCGTTGCCTCTTTGAGAACAGGGATATCGCCCTATAAGAGAATCGATTATCTTGGAAAGAGTTTCATAACTGATGGAAGAACCTTTGTTGAGATAGAAAACCACGTTCCTCTTCAAGGTTACGTCTTGTTCAATAATGGAAATCCTGTTGAATTGAAGGAGAGAGTTCTAGAAGTGAACAGGATCTTTCATGGCCAGATCGATCGGTCATTCTTAACAGTCGGCTCCAAGAGCGAAAACGTAGTTGTCAAAGTCAGGGGTACCGAAAAGATGATACCCGGGGCAAGACCAATTGGTGTAGATGCCGATAAGATAATCTGGAAATAATTGATGGAGGAAGCGATGAATATTCACTTTGTGAGGCATGGAGAAACAGAATGGAATAATAGTAACCGCTGGCAGGGAAGGTCCGATATTCCCTTGTCTGAGAAGGGAAGGAAGCAAGCTGAAATAACTGGCATATATCTTAAAGAGCATATCCCCAGTGTGGCAGCAATCTATTCCAGCGACTTGAAGCGAGCCAAGGAAACCGCCGGGATAATTGCAATTTCGTATGCTGAGATCCCAGTTGCCAATCCGGTACTCCGTGAAGCGGATGTAGGACTCTGGAATGGCCTTGAGATAAGTGAAGCATTCAAGTGTTACGGCAATCTGATAGAGCATTGGAGAAAGGATCCATGGGCAGACATTCCGGGAACTGAACCTCTGGGGGAAGTGCAGAGAAGAGCAGCGGGTTTCATCAAACATCTCTCTGCAAATTTTCAGGGGAAACATGTGATTGTAGTTTCGCACGCTTTGCTTATAAGAACCGCAATTTGCTACGCAACAGGCCTCCCTCTGGAAAATCACTACAGACTCTCCTTACACAACTGCTCGATTTCCACAATTAAGATTGAAGGAGCAGAAATGAGACTACTGGAGGTCAATCTTTGGCGACATCTGGAGGAGAACTAACGAATGTTACTTAAGGTGAATCTTCTTCCACGCACGATTGATGAGAGCACGGATCTCGCTGTAGTAGTAGATGTTCTAAGAGCCAGTAGTACAATAACGACTGCTCTTCAACTAGGGGCAAAGAAAGTCATTCCGGTTTCCAATGTCGAACGGGCGATGAAAGAAAGAAGTAGAAGTCCTGAGGTAGTTTTAATGGGGGAGAGAGAGACAATGAAAATACCTGGCTTTGATCTTGGAAATTCGCCCGTTGAGCTTTCTGAAGCTTTTGTTAAGGGAAAGGAAGTGGTTATGACAACCACAAATGGAACGGTCGCCGCTCTAAGATCAAGAAGAGCAAAGAGGGTCATAGTTGCTTCATTCTTGAATTTGGAAAGCATTGCCAGACTCATAGAAAGGGAAAAGGGAAGAGTTGAAATCCAATGCTCAGGTAGCGACGGAGAGCCTTCGTTGGAGGATACACTGCTTGCGGGGGCGCTTGTCGCACGCTTGGGAATTGTCGGTATGAACGATAGTTGCTGGATAGCAGCTTCCCTTTATGGATCGGTGAGTAGTAATCTAAGAGACTTCATTGCTGAAAATGGAGTCCACGCAAAAAAACTTCTGTCTCTTGGTTTTGGTGAAGATGTATCCTTTTGTGCTAAAATCAACTTGTACGATCTGGTTCCTTTGTGGCGGAACAACGGGTTTGTACGGGGGTAACTCAATGGAGTTCGTTTCTAATGCTTTTTTCGTTATAGCAATGGGGGCACTTTTTCTATCATTGATTTTTTTCGAGATTGGGACAAAGAAGGTACGAAAGCCAAAGAGCGAAGTGAAGCCTGAAGATTATAAACCTTATGATAGGAAAGGCTGGTATTCCCTTCTGGCAGCGGGAGGATTTCTTGGTTTGTCCTTGTTATTTGCTTTGATCTTATAAGGTCGAGGGGGTTGATAGAATGCCTAGCAAGCTAGCAGTTGACAACGTTGTATCTAAACTGCCGGGGGTTCATAGTGCAAGAATCGTCTATGATGAAAGCGGAGAAATGGTCGAGATTCATGTGCTGGCAGATATTTCAAAGCCTGCAAAACAACTCGTCAGAGATATTGAAACAGCTATTTATGCCTCAACTGGAATCAAGATCGATAGAAAGATAGTATCTATAGCGCAGATATCTCTAGATTCTAGCGACGAGGATGAAGCTTCAGTAGTAAGACCTTACCAGAAGGAAGAAGTCCAAGGTTACAACTTTCAGCTAACAAGCCTTGAAACTAGAGCCACTACAAGGCGTCTTGATATTACTGTAGTTCTAGACTACGATGGCAAAGAGTTAGAAGGCTCTTCGATTGTCGATGTTGGAGATGACGAGAAATACATGGCGATCGTTGAGTCGACTGTTGCTGCCATAAGAGATGTTATCCCAAGTTTCCGCATCGAGTTTATCGAAAAGCTCGAATACGGTATGACAGAAATTGTAATGGCAGTCGGATCCTCGCTGGTAAATGGAAAGAGAAAAAGAGAGGCTGGCGCGAGACTATGCAAGAAAGACAGCCTCAATGACTTCGCTTTGGTTGTCCTAGAGATAATAAACAAGATATAAATTCTCACAAAAAGGATTATTTATTTCGGAGGTGCTGCAATGGATTTGTCGCGCTTTGTCTCTTCCGTAACACCATCGGCCACTCTAGAGTTCAATAGGAAGGCCCTTGAGCTTTCTAAGGCGGGAGAGAACGTTGTTAAGTTTACTGCCGGTGAACCTGATTTTCCTACTCCACGCCCTATAGTTGAGGCGGCCATTACTGCTCTTAATGAGGGGAAAACTAAATACACAAATGCTTCCGGCATAGATGAATTGAGAAAGGCAATCGCCACGAAGCTCCTAAAGGACAACGGCTTGAGCTACACTCCTGATGAAATTGTTGTGTCTAATGGTGGAAAACAAGCAATCTATAATGTGCTTAAGGCCTTGTTGAACGTGGATGACGAAGTGATAATTATCTCGCCTGCCTGGGTGAGCTATGAAGCGCAAATTCTGCTCTGCGGTGGTCGTCCAGTGGTTGTTTCATCCGAGCTTGATAAAGGTTTTGTTCCTGAGACAGCGAGGATAAGAGAGGTCATAAACGAGAAGACACGAGCAATAATAATTAACTCTCCAAACAACCCAACAGGAGCCATATATCCTGAAAGCTTCCTTAGGGAACTCGCGTTCTTAAGCCAAGAGAACGACCTCCTTGTTATCTCGGATGAGGTTTATGAAAAGCTGGTATATGATGCTCCGCATTTTTCCATAGCTTCGATTGATGGGATGAAGGAAAGGACAGCGGTAATAAATGCCTTCTCCAAGACCTATGCTATGACGGGCTGGAGGATAGGTTATTCGGCGACTTCACTCAGTTTGGCCAAGGCTGTCTCCAAGATTCAAAGCCATCTGACATCCAATGTCAATACCATCGCTCAGTACGCAGCATTGAAAGCATTTGAAGTTGACACTTCTTCGATGGTTAAAGAATTTCGAACCAGGAGGGACTTCGTGTTCTCGAGGCTGAAAAAAATCGGTCTGAGATTCTACAAACCGGCAGGCGCTTTCTACTATTTCATTGATATAAGACCATTTCTCGGCAGGAGGTTCAAGAATTCGAATGATTTTGCGATCGCTCTTCTTGAAGAACAAAAAGTCGGAATTGTTCCTGGAAGCGCATTCAGCTACGAAGGTTTCATAAGAATGTCTTTCTCCAGTTCTTTGGAGGAACTTGAGGAAGGACTAAACAGACTGGAAAGCTATCTCCAAAAACTGTAATTAGCGACCTGTCCAGTCAAGGCTCCATCTGAAAGATTTAGTCAAGAACTGAACGCTTTGAAGATCGGATTTTGAGAGATCATCCAACATTCTGTTCATTGCGTCTCTGAAGGCGTATTGTGTATTGCCGGAGCGTATTTCCATGAGGCACTCCACTGTCGCGGCAAATTGGTCTGCAGCCCACACAATTTTGCCTTCCGCTGATTCGAAGGGATCCAGCATTCTGAATTTTAGTTCTTTGATAAGTTCATTAGGCATTCCGTCTAGGAGGTTCTCGGTAACCATCTGTTCTTCAACCTGAGCAATCACTTCCTCGAAGCCCGGAACCTTTTTTTTCGTCGGTGTGATTAT
>JAFGAP010000138.1 GCA_016933635.1 Kosmotogaceae bacterium | reverse complement strand
GGCAAGCCTTTCCGGAGCCTTCGGAAAGCTGGGGATTCTAATACCCATGATTCTTTCTTTGCTAGTCTGGAAGGAGTATCCGGAAGCTCTGCAGTGGGTCGGGATCTGCCTTGCCATCTTCTCGATAGTGCTCGTAAATAACCCTTTCGGATCGGGGAGGCAGAATTTCAAAGCCGCTTTAATCATGCTGTTCATTACCGGCGGACTGGCCGAATTTATGAACAAGCTGTTCCAGAACTACACCGTAAGTGGATACAAGAATGTCTTTCTCTTCAGCGTTTTTGCAAGCGCATTCGCGATAAGCGCGTTCTTTCTGAAGAGGTCCGGTAAATCTTTCCATAAGAGGGAAGCAATCGTAGGGCTGATCGTGGGACTGCCAAACCTCTTCTCATCCTTCTTTCTCATAATGGCCCTGGAAGAAATGAAGGGTTCCGTGGTCTTTCCCGTTTACAGTGCCGGAAGCGTTGTGATGATAAGTCTTGGAAGCCTTATGTTCTTCGGTGAAAAGCTAAAGAAGCTCGAGATGATATCCTTAGGCATGGTGCTGATTTCCCTCATTATAATTAACATATGATATCTCTTTGGATTAAAACAACGTCGAGGTAGTATTGAGACAATATCAGTCAGTGGAGGTGCGTCCCGTGTTACACAGAATTGGAAGAGAAAGAGTAGTGTACGATATGTCGCCTGAACACAAGCCCGTTCTGGAAGTCAGCCCGGGGGATACTGTAATAGTGGAGACGGAGGATTGCTTCTGCCACCGGATCGTCTTGGAGTCACAGACCGTCGGAGGAGACTTCGACTTCACTCATGTGAATCCGGCTACCGGACCCATCGCCATCAAGGGAGCGATGCCGGGTGACACGATAGTAGTCAGTATAGAGAGCATAGAGCTGGACAGTCAGGGCGTTGTCGAGACCTGCCCCTTCTGGGGCCCGGTTAGCAATGTCTCCAGGGAGTGCGTTACCGAAATCGTCAAGATTGACGGCAATTTCATGTCGTTTCTGGGAGAACGCATCGAAATAAAACCTATGATAGGCGTTATCGGAAACTCTCCGGCCGAAGGCTCCGTTTCCTGCACAACTCCGGGAAGTCATGGTGGAAACCTCGACACGAAAGATATTGCGGCCGGTTCAAGAGTATATCTTCCTGTCTTCGTGAAGGGAGGGAATCTCTCCCTCGGTGACGTTCATGCGAGAATGGGAGACGGGGAAGTCGGCGGCACAGGAGTCGAGATAAGAGCCCTGGTAAGACTCAATGTAGATATAGATAAGATGCCCGTCGAAAGTCCCACCGTGGAAAACGAAGGGGCTTTTTACCTCTTGTTCAGCGCGAAGACTCTTGAAGAAGCGAGCCGCGGTGCGGTGAAGAGGGCCATCGAATTCATCTCGGAATGGAAGTCTATTCCCGCTGAAAAGGCGTATATGCTGACAAGCATCACGTGCGATCTAATGATAAGTCAGGTGGTGAATCCACTGGTAACTGTGCGAGTTAGAGTGCCGAAAGAGATCCTCTAGTGATAGACATCAGAAAGGTGTTTCTCTCTTTAAGAAGGCTTCTGCCCTTTCTGGGAATAGCTCTTTTCACTGTCTCGATCTACGTACTCGTTCGGGAGTTGAGTCGATACACTATAAGCGATATTGCTGCAAAGGTCGGGGAGGTTCCGGCTTCCAGGCTTGTGATAGCGGTCTTTCTTACCTTTCTGACTTACTTGAATCTGAGCTTCTATGATCTGATCGCTTCCAGAAGGGCGGGAGTCAGACTGAAATTTACGTCGACCGCTCTTGTTTCTTTCGTTGGATACACTTTCAGTAAGAATATCGGTTTCACGTTTCTTTCGGGTACAAGCGTCCGCTTCAGGCTATACGGAAAGTGGGGCGTAGCAGGAGGGAAGATCCTCGTAATAATAATCCTCAACTATCTTACTTTCTGGCTTGGTTTCTTCGCCCTTTCGGGCATCCTGTTCACTCTATGGCCTCCAGTTCTTCAGAATGCAGTCAGGGTCCCCTTCGGATCACTTAAGGCTATTGGAATAGCCTCTGCCGGGATCTATCTTCTCTACATGGCAGTGGTTAGCTTAAGAAAACGTCCGTTCAGAATAAGAGGAAAGAGTTTCACTCTTCCGGGCAGGTCTTTCACACTTGTCCAGACCGGCATATCCATTCTCGACTGGCTGCTTTCGGCAGGAGTGTTTTTCATGCTCCTCCCCCCGGAAATCGGTTATTTTGAGGTTCT
>JAFGAP010000137.1 GCA_016933635.1 Kosmotogaceae bacterium | reverse complement strand
GTTTTCTCTCTCTTCGACAGATATCCATTCCCTTACTTGAGCCAGAACATCAACAACCTTTCGGTAGTTATCGATCCGGTTTTCAACACAAGCTGGGGATTGGGTTATACCTACTTCTACAACAGCTATGTTCCTTTCACCGTAAGGACAACGATAAGCGCAGATCGAAAGGACGCCAACGTCTACATCGATGGAATATTCATGGGCAAATCTCCGGTTACGACAACAGTTGAGGCCGGCCCTCACACTGTATACGTATACACGGATAGGAACCTCGTGTACGGTCCTGCGACGATAAATGTCCAGCCGGGGTCAAGCGACTTCCATTTCTCTCTATTGCCGAATTACGTTTACGGTTATCTGGAAGTCACATCGATTCCCGACGGACAGGTGTACGTAGATGGGCAATATGCAGGCGACACTCCTTACAAGGATTTCGAGAAGGTGGGAAGTCATACAGTAACCGTTTCCAAATGGGGTTATCATGACTCCAAGCAGAATGTGTACATCAACAAAGATATGGTTACTTCTGTCAGTTTCACTCTAACCGAGAAAACAGAAGAAGAGAAGAAAACCGACAACATTATTCTCTTCTCAATAATCGGAGTGCTGATAGCGGGAATCGTCATTGCAGTAATACTAGGCGCATCCAATTAAGAGTGTCCCGTAAGGGGCACTTTCAGGTTAGATGAAGCAAACGTCGAAGGCATACGTAAATCTATTACTCGTAGTAATATTCTGGGGATTGACCTTTCCGGTACAGAAGAACATACTGGAGGGTCTATCCCCGGTATTCTATAATGCGCTTCGTTTTTCGATCGCTCTCCTGGTACTGATTCCCCTGAGAAAGAAGCTCGGCCTCAAGATCACAAATAAGAGCCTTACTCAGGGTTTGATTTTAGGACTTTTCCTTTCGGGAGGATATGTTTTTCAGACGTGGGGGCTTGTTTATACGACTGCATCAAAGAGCGCTTTTATTACGTCTCTTTACGTCGGTTTCGTTGCAATCATTGGGCCGCTTGTGGACAGGCGAATCCCCAGCCGCTATCAGGTTCTTGCTCTGGGGGTATCATTAATCGGATTGTATTTCCTTACTACGCCCGAGGCCGGATTCAACTTTGGTGACCTGCTAACCTCTCTTTGCGCAGTCTCTTTCGCCCTACATGTCGTTTTAATCTCTTATTTCACCCAGAAGGAAGATGTCTACGAAATGGAGCTTCTCGTTCCTCAATTTGTCGTAGTACTTCTTGTAAATATGGCGCTGATTCCTTTCATCAAGGGAAGTGTGTACATTAACGGTTCAATACTCTTTGTTGCGCTGTTTTCTGCCGTTTTCGCAACTATCTTCGCGGTAGCAGTACAGCTGAAATATCAGAGGTTTCTCGGTTCCGTCGGAGCCTCTCTGATCTACGTAGGTGAACCGGCCTTTGCACTGTTTTTCGCAATGATCATACTGAGAGAGATTCCGGGTAAAATGGAAGTAGTGGGTTTGCTTCTCATGACTGCTGGAATGGTATTTGGAGGGATCTCGTCCTTCATAATGCGGGATAGGAGTGTGAAGAAGGGTTGAAAGGAAAGATTCTGGCTGTAGAAGACGATATACATATTGGAAAATTGCTTCGAATGGAACTTAGCCACGAAGGATACGAAGTAGAAGTTCTGACCGACGGAAAAGAGGCAGTGAGGCATCTAGAAAAAGAGCTTCCGGATCTTCTTATCCTTGACGTGATGCTTCCCGGTTTGGATGGTTTCTCAGTGCTGGAAGAAATCAGAGAGTACATTTCCACCGATCTTCCCATTATTATGCTTACTGCAAAAGGGGAAGTTAAGGACAAAATACGAGGCTTGAAGAGCGGTGCAGATGATTACTTGCCTAAACCGTTTGTAATTGAGGAACTTCTGGCCAGAATTGAAGCTGTACTCAGGCGTAAAGGGAAAGTAGAAAGGATAAGCTACTTCGAAATCACCCTGGATATGCAATCTCGTGAAGCCTTTCTCAATGGAGAACCTTTACAGTTGAGTAAGACCGAGTTTGATTTGCTGGCAGTTCTTCTATCGAACGCTGGAATTGTCATGTCAAAGGAAAGATTACTTGAAAAGGTTTGGGGAAGCGAGGACTGGGGCAACCCAAATGTTGTGGAAGTATATATTAACTACTTGCGTAAGAAACTCGGAAAGACGGGCGAAAGAATAAAAACGGTGAGGGGCTCTGGCTACGTTGTCAGATAGAAGGAAGCTTTCTACGGCAACTCAGGTAGCCATCTACTCGGTGGTACTAATCGTATCTATTCTCTTTGCCTCGGCCATATTTGTTTATGGAGTCTCCGAAAGCGTCTTCATTCGCAATTACTCCGCAGAGATGAAAAAGATCTTTATGGATTCCCCCATGGGCAAAGGGTTTAGGTATGGCGTGGGAAGAATGGCCATAGGTAGAGGAACTACAGAGTTTTACGTAAGCGTTGATGGAAACGTAGTTCAGAATCCAACCGGACTGAGCAGTGTTCCAGATGTTGAGGGATATGTAAGGACGAGGATAGACGGCAGCTCTTATCTTCTCTACGGATTCTTGAACGGAGAGGAAAAAGTGATTCTCGGCGCAAGGATGGACGATCTTGATTTCTTCCTAGAGAGCCTCGCCACCACTCTCCTTCTTTCTGTCCTAGTTGGTGTTATCCTGTCAATTATAGGAGGCTTCTTTCTTGGAAGCAGGGTTTCAAAACCTATCAAAGAAACTTCACGTCTGTTAAAGGAGATAACGCTTGATGATCTTTCAAGAAGATTGGAAAGCGATCCGAAGACTTCCGAACTTGCCGAACTCAAAAAAGCGCTGAACAGGGCTCTCGACAGAATCCAAGATGGATACACCAGGCAGGAACAGTTTTCATCAGACATTGCGCATGAGATACGCTCTCCATTAACCTCAATTCTAGGCTTCTCGAGACTGATTCTTCGCTGGGGCTCTCAGGACCCGGATGTAGTCAAGGAAGCCGCTGAAAGCATTTCCGACACAGCCACCAAGATGATGACAATAACTGAATCTCTGCTTTTTCTTTCGAGACCTGAGATTGAACTGAACGAAACGAGTTTCAATATCAGAGAACTGGCACTTGAAATCACCAATGGCGTCCCTGCCGATCAGTTAGCAAACATAGAGATCGAGATTCCAGACATAGAAGTCCGAAACGATAGGGTTCTGCTTAAGATAATTATCAAGATTCTTGTGGAAAATGCTTTGAAGTTTGGAGAGAATGGCCCGATAGTGCTCAACTGGTCAGATGGTACACTAAGTGTTAGGGATCATGGCAGGGGAATCAACGAGGATGAAAAAGAACGAATATTCAATAGATTCTACAGGAGCGACTCCTCAAGAGGTGGCGAAGGTCATGGATTGGGTCTTTCCATTGCCAGCAAGATCTGCAAAGTATTGAAACTTTCAATCGATGCAGATAATTGTGAGGATGGAGGAGCAGTATTCAGAGTGGAGGGATTAAGATGAGAATAGCGATGTCGATTGCGGAGCTGGCAGTGACCTGGATAATAATTCCCATTCTTCTCTTTTCAGGAGCACCTTTTTCAGTGGGATTAGGAGTGACGATAGTCGGTTCAATTACTATCGTTTTATCTCTTCTTCTAGCGATCTATTCTGCCCTTGTGGTATATTACTGGTCTGGAAGACTTCCAACTATTCTCTTTGGACCGGAAAAGACGGTTCAAAGCGGTCCCTATAGATTTGTTCGCCATCCATTCAACCTGGGTTACATACTTTTCCTTTTCGGTCTTGGATTATTGTGTGGAGACTATTGGACACTACTTTACGTTGCAGTCATAGGCGCAGTGATAGTTGCGTATTCCTTCCTTCAAGAAAAACTCGCTCTGAAAAGCATCGAAGGCTATCAGGACTATCAAGAGAAGATACCTTTCATGATCCCAAATCCCGGGAGAAAAATTACCTTTGATAAATCGACATCGATCCCCTGGCAGTTCATAGTTGCTTCATTCGTTGTGAAGCTGGTTATTTTGATTGTTCTACCCTCGAAGGTGAAGAATGCAAAGGTGCTCAGAGAAAAGAGACCCTTCGTTCTCGCTCTTGCTCACCAGACACATTTCGACGGTCCTCTTCTCTTCTACTCGACGTGGCGGTATCTTAGATTTGTAGGCACCGCAATTTACGTTGATAGACTGGGGTTGCTTAACTGGCTCGCCGTAATTCCTGTCAGAAGATATGCTGTCGATACATCTGCCATAAGACAGATGCTATCGACCATTAAACAGGGAGTTCCACTGGGAATTGCGCCTGAAGCAGCAAGATCATGGGACGGAAGACCCCTGCATACAAAGAGAGAGATATGGAAGCTTTTCAGGATGTTGAAAATCCCGGTAATCCCGGTGAAGTTTTATGGAGTTCAGAGACTTTGGCCTAGATGGGCGAAGATTTTTGCGGTAGGGACTTCGACCGTTGAATTTGGCGATCCGGTAGAAGCAGATGATCCCCAACTTGAAGAAAAAGTCATGGGCTTCATCGCTAAGGATGACCCAACCTTCAAGCTTCCTTACCGAAACTACAAACGCATAGAGAAGCTGATCTGGCGTTGTCCAAACTGCGGTGCCGTTGCCTCTATCAAAGGCTTCAAAACGGGTTTTTCATGTTCTTCGTGCGGAAAGAGCTGGACCAAGCCAACTGTGAACGAAGTAATTCAGATCCACGACAGGATAATGCCTGGAAGCATGGGCCTTTCCTTTCCCATAAAGGATGAGGTAATATTCAACGGGAAGAAGGTAACGGCAACCATGTACGAGGACCACGCAATGATCGGAGACTACAGGCTAGACTACAACGTTATAAAGAACTCCAGTATAGAAAAGAGCATAGAACCTGTCTTTGGTATTGCTAACGAAATGGTTAGTTTCGTCTCTACGACCAGCGCTCTTATGTGGCAGGAAGTAGTAGACTTTCAGATCAAATTCAGACTTAAGAAAGAAAACTATCACACCGATCTATGGGGATAGCTTTCGAAATGGATGCCTGTAGAACGTGGTAACAGGTTGGGGGTAGGGGGGGAGACCTCGGGCTCTTCTCGGAGAACGGTCAACGGATAACCTCTGTCGGTAGTTCTCTACAACTGGTGAGTAGCCCAGGGGATTTCACTACCAAACTCTCTCAGAACCGGCCTTTGAACTCTCGATTCATCTGGCTCCTTTATCCAACCTAATGGAATACCCCATCGTCCAGTGCACAAATAGATGAGGCTCTCTGCGAGCAAGAGCTTCTAGCAATTCGCCCGCTTTTGCAAGACTCTAGACCCCACGACCCCAGACCAGGTTCTTCCGTTTCCCTCTTAATTAGACTGGCTACTTCCATTTACTGAGATGTGCTTTTTCTTTCTTAATGAGTCCGGATGATCATAGTAAGATAGTACTGTTTCGAAACATTCTTTGGAATCCTCAATTATCTTCAGCATTACTTTCTTGCGGTCAGAGATCAATAATTCTATCCGGTGAACACTTGGCCGGTCAACCTAAATGGAGGTGGAGCTTTTGAACTGGAAGAAGAGAATTCCTGCAGTTGCCGTCGTTCTATTTGCTGCTGCGTTAATCCCCGCAATGGCATTCGGAATGGTCACCGTTCACGAACTAGTAGTTCTGGGCACGACTGATCTTCATGGCTACGTAATGCCTTATGATTATCTTACTGTCGAAGAAGTCAGTGATTACGGCGCTGCAAAGACCTTCACACTAATAAAGTGGGCAAGGGAAATGTACAATAACACAATCTTGATTGACACAGGAGATGCCATTCAGGGTAGCGTTCTAGCAGAACGTGAAGCGCGAATAGATCCAATCAAAATGGGAGATACTCCCTCGATAATCAAAGCAATGAATATCATGGATTACGACGTAGCTGGAATTGGAAATCACGAATTCAATTTCGGTCTCGAATATCTGGACCTGGCCATTGCTTCTGCTGACTTCCCGATGATCTCGGCAAATCTTTACAACGAAGACACGCAAGAGGTCAGGTATGACCCCTATGTGATACTGGAAAGAGAAGTCGACGGAATTCCAATCAAGATTGGTGTTATAGCCTTTCTCCCTCCAGAAATAATGATGTGGGACAGAGTCCTCCTCGAAGGAAAAGTCTATGCTGAACCTATAGTAGACGCCGCTGCCAAGTATGTCCCCAAATTGCGCGAGGAAGACGTTGATCTGGTGATAGTCTCCCTTCACCAGGGGAGCTCAGACGCTGAAGCAATACTTGAAAACGTTGAAGGAATAGATGCTATCATCATGGGTCACAGCCACGGAAGAATTGCCGACACAATAGATGGAGTCCCGGTGACAATGGCAGGAAGCTGGGGAAGCTCCTTAGGTCTGATCCATTTCCATCTTTTGAACCGTGATGGAGAGTGGGAGATATTCTCTTCATGCCCGCAGCTCTGGCATGTCGATGAAAAAGTCGAAGCTGCTCCGGAGATAGTGGAAGCAGTCAAAGAACAGCACGAAGCCACTATTGATTATGTAATGGCTCCCGTGGGAACGACAGCTGTACCGATCAAGGGCTATTTCAGCAGGGTAATAGATAATGAAGTAACTCAGCTCGTCAACGAAGCCCAGCTCTGGTACGTTGAAGAGTATTTCAAGGGCACTGAATATGAGGCTATGCCTCTCCTTTCGGCTGCAGCTCCGTTTAGGACAAATACCAGTGTGGATGCAGGGGATGTAAAAATTATGAACGCTGCAGATATCTACATATACTCGAACACACTCCATGTCGTGAAGGTTAATGGTCTCGAATTGAAAGGCTGGCTTGAAAAGTGCGCGGAGAATTTCAATCAGATCGATCCTAACAGCACGGAAGAACAGAATTTGCTGGCAAGGTTCTCTTCATACAACTTCGACATTATCGAAGGAATCAACTATCAGATTGATGTTCGAAACCCCGTAGGTCAGAGAATTGTGAATCTCACCTATGAGGGTGAAGAGATAGAAGACGACATGGAGTTCCTGGTTGTGACAAACAATTACCGCGCAGGCGGCGGTGGTTATCACCTCGCCGATGCAGATATAGTCCTTTCATCAACGGTAGAGAATCGAAGCGTGATCATCGACTACATTATCGAAAAGGGCACTATCAATCCAACACCATCTTTCAACTGGTCAATAGTCCCGTTTGAGTCTGCCGGAAAGATCACTTTCTCCTCAAGAGATGAAGCGGCAGCCTTACCGGAAGAACTTGGAATAAAGGGCATAAAGTACATTGGAGACCGGCTCTTCGAAGTAGACCTCATAGAGCTTGCAGAGAACGTCCCCCAGGCAGTTGCCAATTAGGTCCTGAATCAATCCAAACCGGAGGTCCCAGACCTCCGGTTTTTT
>JAFGAP010000011.1 GCA_016933635.1 Kosmotogaceae bacterium | reverse complement strand
TGGTTTCGCCGGTCCACCTCTGTCTCGTTTTGACGAGCGAATACTTTAGAGTCGAGTATCCGAGAATCATTAAGAGGATATCGGTGGTCACTTTGCTCTCGGTTACGGCCGGCATTGTTGTCTTTGTACTCCTTAAGTCAACTTGAATTAACACAATTCAAAACCCAAAAGGCTATACTGTTACTTGCTCTAACGATGACTGGAGGTGAGAATGAATTGAAAGAGTACTCCGTTGTCCTTTCGAACGTGACCAAGATCTTCGAAGATTCTTTCACTGCTGTGGACAACGTTTCTCTTACGATAGAACAGGGCGAGTTCTTCTCTCTTCTGGGCCCCTCCGGTTGTGGAAAGACAACGATACTAAGAATGATTGCCGGATTTGAGGACCCCACCTTCGGAAACATAACTCTCAGTGGAAAGAACATTATTGGTACGCCCCCAAACGAAAGGGAAGTCAATACTGTATTTCAGAACTACGCTCTCTTTCCCCATCTAAATGCATTCGAGAACATTGCGTTTAGCCTTAGACTGAAAAAGGAGCCAGAGGATCAGATCAGGCGTAAGGTTAAGGAAATGATAGATCTTACGCGTCTCAATGGCCATGTCGAGAAGATGCCCTCCCAGCTCTCCGGGGGACAGAAACAGCGAGTTGCAATAGCAAGGGCCCTCGTGGGGAGACCGACAGTTCTGCTTCTAGATGAACCCCTTGCAGCTCTCGACGCAAAATTAAGGCAGCATATGCTGGTAGAGCTAGACACGATTCACGATGAAGTCGGCATAACATTCATCTACGTAACTCACGATCAAAGTGAAGCTATGTCGATTTCCGACCATGTTGCCGTCATGAACGAAGGAGAGATCATACAGCTTGGAACACCCTTCGAAGTTTACGAGAGTCCTATAAACGCCTTCGTAGCAAACTTCATAGGCGAAACCAACTTCTTCACTGGGAATGTCGTGAAAGTAGAAAACGAGTACTTTCTGCTGGACACCGAGAAATTTGGTAAGATCTGGTTCTACAAAGATATGGAAGTGATAGAGGGTCAGGAAATTCAGGTATCGTTGAGACCGGAAAAGGTCAAGGTTACCAGGGATAAGCCGGTCGCTCCCGAGGGTGTTAAGCTGAATGTGCTGAGGGGCGTCGTCGATGAGACTATCTACCTTGGGAATCAAACGAAGTACACGGTAGCTATTGGCCAATCATACCTAAAGGCATTCAAGCAACACGTTCGATACTTACTCGATGAAGTAATCATCTCGTGGAAAGACAATGTCTATGTATGGTGGTTTGCAGACGACAGCTATGTATTAAGAGAGACGGGCGGTGTTCCAGTTGAAGAGTAAGCGGAATTTGACTGGATTTCTGGTCTCCATGCCCGGAGTCCTGTGGCTCACGCTTTTCTTTTTAATTCCATATTTGATAATCATACTGTACAGCTTTCTCACTTCGGGAATATATGGAGGAGTGGAACTTCCCTTCACACTCGCCGCATACACCAGAATGCTCGGCAACGCTGGATACTGGCAGATACTTTGGAAGACCGTGTGGATCTCTCTTGTCTCGACCGTCATATGCTTGGGAATTGGCCTGCCAACAGCCTATTTCATAGCTACCTCGAAGAGAAGCAATATCCTTCTGACCCTTGTAATCGTACCATTCTGGACGAATTTCCTTGTTCGGATATTCGGATGGATGGTTATTCTTGGAAGAAACGGGGTTATAAACTCGTTTTTGCAGCTGATCGGGTTCGATAGACCCTTGACGCTCATGTATACGCCGGGTTCAGTAATACTTGTCATAGTCTATATGTATCTTCCGTACATGATACTACCGCTTTACAGCGCGATAGAAAAGTTCGATTTCAGGCTCGTAGAAGCCGCCATGGATTTAGGCGCAAAGAGAACCGAGGCGATAATGAAGGTTCTC
Source organism: Kosmotogaceae bacterium (assembly GCA_016933635.1). GTDB lineage: Bacteria > Thermotogota > Thermotogae > Petrotogales > Kosmotogaceae > Mesotoga. The sequence continues at coordinate 1,117 of JAFGAP010000011.1, read as the reverse complement.
ATCCCTTCGATCAGAGGGGGAATTATAGCGGGAATAATCCTGGTATTTATACCTGCCCTCGGTTCTTACGCTATCCCCGACCTTGTGGGTGGAACCGACGGAGCAATGTTGGGAAACCTAATTGCCAAACAACTGACAACGGCAAGAAACTGGCCCTCCTCTTCTGCGATTTCGATGATATTTCTGCTGATCTCCACTCTGGGTCTCCTCGTCTATATGAGAATAAACAAAGTCCAGACAAAGAGGCGGCTTACAATTCGCGAGAGCTATATGAACGAGGAGATCTGATGGAGACAAAGAAGGTAATCGGGAAGCGCAGATTCTCGCTGATTATGGCCACTCTGGCCTTCGTTTTCCTATACCTGCCGATTATCGCTCTGGTCCTACTGTCGTTCAACAGCTCCAGACAGGGCGTTTCGTGGACGGGCTTCACTTTGAAGTGGTACTCTGAGCTGTTCAGACAGGCAGATGTCTGGAGAGCCTTTCTCAACACAGTCATCATAGCTTTTTCGTCGTCTCTGGTGGCGACCGCGATAGGAACCTTTTCGGCAATGGCTCTATACTGGTATCAATCAAGGTTGAAAGGCTACCTCGGCATACTGGTCTATACACCCCTCATAATTCCAGACATTTTGATGGGTGTATCGATGTTGATATTCTTCGTTGCAATAGGCATTCCATTAGGTCTTTTTACGATTTTCATAGCGCATGTGACCTTCTGTGTATCATACGTCACAGTGACGGTGATGACCAGACTGGAGGACTTCGACTATTCTGTGGTCGAGGCGGCAAGAGATCTGGGCGCGAAGACTAATCAGGTCTTCAGAAAGGTGATTCTTCCAATGATAATGCCAGGGGTAATGGCAGGCTTTCTGCTGAGTCTGACATTGTCGATAGACGATTTTGTCATTACCTTTTTCGTTGCCGGTCCGGGATCTACTACTTTGCCTTTAAAGATCTTTTCAATGATAAAGTTCGGGGTTTCCCCGGTAATAAACGCGCTTTCGACTCTGCTTCTGGTTGGGACTTTGTTCATCTCTTTCTTTGGAAGCAAATTCAGGAAGCTAATCTTTTAGGAGGTGGAACAATTGATGAAGAAACTGACAATTATCGGTGC
>JAFGAP010000136.1 GCA_016933635.1 Kosmotogaceae bacterium | reverse complement strand
TATCGGACTTCTCTCTCCAAGCAGATACGGAAGATATAATATTGATTCACTATGACGGTGAGATTGGCAGAGTTGGGTGTCGAGATAAGAATAGATATCACGATCGCTTTTTTTCACGGATCCATCACAGTACATAGTATCCTTAATCCAGCTGTATGAAGTTCCGGCGGCCTGCATAGTACCGGACGGAAAGTAAAGGCCTTTTACTGCATGCGCCCCAGAAAATACTCTCATTTCCTTCTCAAGTAGAGGTTCTTCAGCAATTGTGGAAATCCAGGCGGAGGATCCGAGGTATAGGTAGGTGTCACCCACTTCAACGGCACCTGCTCCAACGGCTGCGCTGCAACCGTCTCCTGCCCCGAGTATTACATTGCATGAGTTTGGAAGGCCGAGGTCCGCCGCCACTTCTTTCTTTATTTCTCCCAGGTCGGTAATGGAGGCGTATACATCGGGAAGCTTTGAGATTTCAATTCCGAGAGCGGAAATCAGTTCTTCAGACCACGCTAGCCTCGAGATATCAAATAGAGCTGTCATGACGGCATCGGAAAAATCTGTCGCAAACCTTCCTGTCAAGCGAAGATTGATGTAATCCTTCGCTTGAAGAAACTTGAAAGTTCTTTCATAGAGATCGGGTTCGTGCCTTTTCAGCCAGGCTATCTTCAACCCCTGATACGTTGGTGAGAGTCTGGAACCGGTTATTTTGTACAGATCGCTTGCCGGGACTTTCGATAGAAATTCTCTTACCTGTTCGGTGCTTCTCGAATCTGCCCAAATCATTGACCTTCTGAGCAGTTCGCCCGATCTATCTACTGGCACTACTGCCATCATCTGTCCGCTAATACTGAGTGCAGAGATGTCTTTTCTGTCTATTTCTGCCTTCTGAACGATTTCGGAAGTCGTCTTGCAGAAGGCAGTCCACCATGCCTCGGGATCTTGCTCAACCATTCCGGGACCGGTGTAGAAGGTTTTATAACCGGCGAAGGATGAAGCGATGAGAGAGCCTGTTTGGCTGAATAAGGTTGCTTTATCTCCAGTTGTTCCAAGGTCATGTGCCATTATGTACTTCAAGGAAAAACCTCGCTTTCAGAGAGAATGGTTTCTCATGATTTCAGAGGGACCCATTCACGGTCTTCAATAGAATCCCAATCGGCCTCGAAATTGTTGATCGCCTTCAATGTGCCGCTGTGTGAGAAGAACTCGTTGTACATACCTACAGGAAGCGACATTCCGTAAATTGGTAGCTCGGCCATCTTGGAGATCTGTGTTAGAGTCTTGAAACTTGCAGCGATTAGTTTTGTCTCGTAGTTCCCATTGGACAAGACTTTCTGCATACTCCCGACAACAGATAGATCAATTCCCAGGTTTTCGATCCTGTTTGCATATGGCGCCACATAGTCGGAACCCGCTTCTGCAGACATCAGCACTTGAGGAACGGAGAAAACACCGGTAATCAAAGTATTTATATTCATCTTCTTGAACTCTCTCAAGACCCT
>JAFGAP010000135.1 GCA_016933635.1 Kosmotogaceae bacterium | reverse complement strand
CTTTTTCTGACAAGATGGTTCTACCGCACATTCAACAAAAGGATTAAGAGCTTTCCCTGGAAGGGCTTTAAGAAACTGATGGTAGTGCTGGCCGCTGTTCATCCCTGGACTGGATCAATTCTCTTGTTCACTGCCCTATATCATGGTTATCTCGCAACGGGAGGTTTTGTCCTGTACAGTGGCAGTCTTGTTTTCATCGGGGTATTTGCGCAGTTCATAGTCTATTTGCTGGGAAAGTATGTTGTGGCTATGAAGAAGAAATGGAGACCCATACATAAAGGCCTGATGATAGTCACATGGGCGCTGTTCCTTTTCCATATTTTCGCGCCATATTCTATTTGGATTCCAATCCTCTAATCCATTGCTGCAAGTGATCTCAAGAATGGCATTACGATTTCGAGGAATTCCCTGGAGCTTTCCTCATGTGGCAGGTGTCCCGTATCTGGAATGATAGACAGCTGAGCTAAGGGAAGCTCTTTCGCGAGCCTTACTGAGTCCTCAACAGGTACTATTCTGTCGTTCTCTCCAGTGATAACTAATGACGGTACATAAATCACGGGAATTTTGGAATAGTCGTAAGGCTTTCTTGCAAGCGTCAGTTCCCATAAAGCCCTGTCCCAGTTTTCCGCCTTCAGTGGTTTTTCGTATCCTTCAAGAATATCCGAAGTCAGCTTGCCGATATCGTACCAAGCCAGATCTAGAAGATTTCGTGAGTTTCCCAGGAAAGCTCTCGACACAAGAGGACCAAGATGTTTGCCCTGTGGTGTGTTTGTCAGTAACTTGAAAAGAGGGTTATCTATATCGTTTGTATATACGGCAGCATCTACGAGTACGAGTCCTTTGACCTTTTGTGGGTACGATGCCGCTACTTCCAGTGCAGTAAGACCACCGGCAGAATTACCGATCAAGATAGCCTCTTCATATCCCAGATGCTCGATGAGTGATACCGTAAGTTCTACCTGACCTTCCATTGAATAAGGGTTGAAAAACTCCAGATCTTCACCCAGTGGTCTAGAGGTAAAACCGAATCCAGGTCTGTCGAACGCAACTACGAAATACTCCTCAGCTAAAGGACCAATCACCTCGCGCCACGAAAAAGTGCTGGCTCCAAACCCATGAAGAAGAAGGACCAAAGTAGAACCTTCACCGGCGCTCTTGTAATGAATGTTTATGTTCTTTATGTTAACAAACATACTATCTTCGTCTGCAAGTAGAAGAGGATCCACAGTACCCTCCAGATCTCTCACGGGGATGAGAAAGGGAGCAATTAAGACTATCGAGAGCAAAGAAACCGCAATGACAATGAATTTCATGACTATTCGACTCCTTGCGATCTTATCGAAGCGAAGGCTTTGTTGACAAGCAACTCCGCTTCCACTCCGTCTCTTGGGAGCAAGACGGATCCTGATTTGAGTTCCAGTGTTGAATCGCCTTGGTCCAATTTCCACTTCTCAAAGGAACTAAGGACTTTTCCAATTATCCTGGCGGCGGAATTAGGATTCTTAAGGTCCTCGGCAAGCAGAAGAAATTCTCTTCTAGAAAACCTACACAGTGTATCGCTCTTTCTTATACCCTTGACAAGCTCTTCTGTTATCTCTACAACCCTCGCTTCATGGATGCTCTGAACTGCTTCTCTATTACTTAGTTCAAATGCAGCGACCATCGAAAACAGGTTGTTTCTTCTGCTTCTAAATATTGCCATGTTCAGTCTATCTCTGAAAAGCACGTAATTTGGGAGCCCAGTCTCGCCGTCAAAATGGGCAAGTTCAGAAATTGTTTGTTCGGCTAGCTTCAAGTCCGAGATATCTTCTACCACAAAGAGGAAGTACGATGCATTTGGTGTCAATAATTTCTTCAAGTAATACCTCAACCATCTCCCGTTCTTTCTAACGTGATGGTATTCCAAAACCTCTTCACTTCTACGTGTCAAATCTCTTATCTTCTTCTTAACCTCTTCCCGCACCTCTTCTATCAGAGTGGAGGCTCGACTGTTTACCACAAGCACATTCGAGAATTCATCAAGCACAGCAACACCGTCCTCGATAAGAACCAAAGCCTGCGTAAGAATTTCTGAGAGCTGCTCTGAGGAAATGTTGTCTTTCATTCTTTCACCCCCTTTGCATTTCAGTCGTTTCTATTCTACCTGTAAAGTACAAATTTACATATTTGCTCATTAAAGGATCACTCTTCCATTTGTGAAAGCCGGAGATCAAAGCGCGATTGTATAATTGGTTTACACAGCTAGAAACCGATAAAGAGGGGATAAATAGTGAAGAAAAGTGTTTTTATAGTTCTAAGTATTATTTTGTTCTTCTCATTCTTTTTTCTTCAAGGATGCGATCGTTCCAAACTGACGACAACAGTAACTTCTGTGATTGACGGCGACTCTATTACTGTAAAGGCTCTTCAAGGAACGGTTAGGCTCATAGGTATAGATGCACCTGAGGTCATTTCAGGAAGCAAACCGGCCGGTCAATTTGCCGAAGAAGCAAGAGAGTTCTTGAAGCAGATGGTTCTGAACAATGAAAAGGTTACCCTTGAACTCCATGGGAAGGATTCTTACGGAAGGCATCTTGCTTTTCTCTTCGATTCTGAAGGTGAATTCGTGAATGCAGAACTAGTCAAGCAGGGTCTGGCGAGACCTCTAACCTATGAGGATACGTCCCATAATTCAGCGAAAATTAGAGAAGCGTACAGACAGGCTTTCAATAACAGAAGTGGGATCTTCTCATCCTATAATGATTTTCAAGTCTATGATGCCTCTGAAGTTCGTGAAGCCCTTTATCCATATCAATCGGGGGGTTTTCTCGGAAGGATCGTCTGGGTCGAGTTCACTGTGGTTGACGTAAACGGCCTTACGGTAGTTGGTGATGATATAGTAGCGAGAGTAAGATCTGAGGAAGCGACACTTTTCAGTCAGGACTCCATAGATTTTCAAAGACTGTACAGAAAGAAAATCAGGGTTTTCGGTGAGATCTGGGAAGATGATTCCGGCAAGGTCTTGATTCTTTTGAGAGACCCGGCCATAGAGATCACCGGGATATCGCAATTTGCAAATTCCTCGTCTTTTCTTCTTCCAGAAGCTGCTTGAAATACTCCCGATGCGAAAGCAGTCTTCGAATCCAAAAGAATTGACAAGAAGAAAAGTATATGCAAAAATAGATTGCAATAAATTTGCGCAAATGAATTGCAATATGGAGGTGTCATTTGAAGAGACTGACATCACTTAGAAGAGAAGTTTTGGATCTGATAAATAACTCAGAATCGCCGTTGAGCGCCGATTCCATTTATGGAAAGTTGAAGGAAAAACCGAATCTTTCTAGCGTTTATAGAAGCCTTTCCTTCCTGGAAGATGAGGGGCTTATAAGGTCGATATCCTTCGAGTGTGAGATGAGATTTTATTTCAGTAGTGAAAGAGAACCGGTACACTTTTTGCACTGCAAGAAATGCCACAGAACCGAACCGTTTTATGAGGGTTTTGCCGATTCTTTTGCAAAGAACGTTGCAGAAAGCCGTGATTTTACGATTACTGATCATGTGTTTTACTTCATTGGAATTTGTGGAGAGTGCAAGAGAAAAATGCTCTCCGACATTGAGGATGGGAAGCTATGAAAAAACGGACTTTGCTAGCTATCACAGCGCTAATGATTCTGTTTTCAACAACCCTGTTGCCTCTAAAGATCGTGGCAACAATAAACCCTTACTATCTGATTGTTAAGGAGATAGTCGGTAAGAATGGCCAGGTCGATCTTCTAATTGGACCCGGTCAGAACCCACACACATTCTCCCCTAAGATATCTGACGTGAGAAAGTTAAGTGAAGCGGAACTAGTCATTGCGAATGGTTTAGACTTAGAGAGTTTTGTTGAGAGTTATCTTGAAGATCTGGCGGCACAAGGAAAGCCCGTATTCTATATGGGAAATCATTTGCCGGATGACTTTCTTGTATCTGAAGATGAAATTGGTGAAGCGGACACCCACTTACACCATTTTAACCCTCACATCTGGCTTGATCCAGTAATTCTCTACGACTACTTGATTCCCGTTATTGTGGAAGAACTTTCCAATATTGATCCGTCTAACTCGGTGTCTTATGAAGTGAACGCAGAAAGACTGACTTCTGAGCTTCATGATTTCAATGAAAAGGCCAGCTCTTATTTGGAGAGATTTCGAGGATCAATTGTAATAGTCGCCCATCCAAGTTTCACTTACTTCTTCAGAAGGTATGGAATAGAGCTCAAGCCTGTTCTTGAAGGAGTTGGAGACGAGCCTAGCATAGGGGAGATAAAGGAGCTAATATACTTTATAAGGAATAAGGATGTAATTGGGATATTTGCGGAGTACCAGCATTCAAAGAGAGCTATAGACATACTGACAAATGAAACCTCTGTCGGTCATGGCGAACTGGATAGTCTAGGTCTCTCAATGGAAAGCATTACCGAGCTTCTACAGTGGAATCTTGATGAAATGATGAGGGTGTTTGATGGAAAGTGAAATTCTGTGTGTTGAGAATTTGAGCTATAGGATTGGAAGTCACTGGATTCTGAGGGATGTTTCTTTCAATATCTCAAGAAGAGAGTTTGTTGGGATAATAGGTCCAAATGGCGCAGGAAAAACAACCCTTATAAAAGCGATAGTCGGAGATCTTGAAGACTATTCGGGAAAGATCGTTGTTTCCGGTAAAATTGGATATTTATCTCAGAATCCAGACAGGAAGAGGGATTTCCCTATAAAGGTGAAAGAAGTAGCTGCGATGGGGCTATACGGTGATCGTGGAATTCTGAGGCCATTCAGAAAGAGCGACTGGATTAGAGTGGATGATCTTCTCAGGACAGTAGGTATCTTAGATCTGAGAGATAGAAAGGCCGGCACGCTTTCGGGCGGTGAGTATCAGAGGCTAATGCTGGCGAGGGCCTTAGCCTCCGATCCCGAGTTGCTGATACTCGATGAACCGGAAGCTGGAGTCGATGAGATGGGTAAAGCTTCTTTTTACAGATTACTCGAGTCCCTCAAAAATGAAAAGAGCATTGGCATACTAATGGTTAGCCATGATATTGGAATGGTTTTTGATGCTTGTGATACTGTGATGTGCATTAACAAGACTCTGCATTGTCATACTGATGCGGACAAGATTACTGCAAAAGAGCTACAGTCTGCGTTCTCTAGCGATCTCGATTTCTTCATAAGATCAAGAGACCACTTTGAAAGGGAGCATCACTTATGATTCAGAATTTTCTAAGTGATATCATTTCATACAGTTTCCTGCGTAATGCTATTTTAGCCGCAGTTCTTGTAAGCGCACTTACGGGTATCTTTTCAAGCGTGGTCGTTCTTAGAAAGATTGAATTTATTGGTGATGGGGCAGCTCACGCGACGTTCGGCGGTATTGCATTTGGTTTATTGCTCGGAACGGACTACATTCTTATGGCAGCAATTACTGCCGTGGTTTTTGCAGTTGCCGTAAGTTATTTTACGAGAAAGAACAAATTGTCCGAAAGTAGTGTCATTGGAATGCTTCTCCCTCTTTCGATGTCGCTGGGTGTAATTGCTCTTTCATTTGTACGGGGCTATACTCCCGATGTAATGGGTCTTTTCTTTGGAAATATACTTATGGTCACTTCTGATGATGTCTGGATGCTATTGATAGCTAACGTTATTGCTTGGGTCTTCTTCGCGGTGTTTTATCGAGAACTGCTTTATTACTCTTACGATGAGGGGATGGCAAAACACTACGGTGTACCTATTGGATTTATACATTATGCAGTCCTAATAGGAATAAGTCTGAGCGTCGTAAGCTCAGTGAAAATTGCAGGAATAATTCTTGTCACTGCCTTTTTGGTCATTCCTGCAGTTACTTCAAAAACCATTGCCCGTTCATTCAGAGGTATGATTCTGATTTCATTAGGTATGGCAGTAGTGGCAAGCGTGATGGGCATCTTTGTATCATACTTGCTTGACATGCCTCCGGGGCCCGTCATTGTTGTAATGTTGTTCATGGAATTTCTGATAACTATCTCTTTGAAAGCACTAATCAGAGTCAGATTTTGATCAACCGGAAAATCCAAAATGGATCTTGATTGTTTAGCGAGATTATTGTTGATTTGTTTTGTCCGCTCTTTAGGTCTTCGGAAGTGTGGATGAACTTGCGGCTTGGGGAAGAGATGAAAACCCCGATCCCAGAGAGGAGAATGAAAATGAAAATAACTGTTCTTTGCAATGACAAAGGTCTCAAAGGTTTTGAGTCTGAACATGGAATCTCATTCTTTATCGAACTGAACGGAAAGAAGTTCCTTTTCGATACTGGATCTACCGACGTTGCAGTTAACAATGCCGAAAAATTGGGTATAGATCTTTCCGAGGTTGAGTCGATTACTATCAGTCATGGTCACTACGATCATCTTGGTGGGCTCAAAAATGTCTTGAAAAGAACGGGTGCAAAAAAAGTCATGGTTGGTGGAGGATGTCTTGAGAGGAAATTCAGCGGTTCAACGGAATCCAGCCAAGGAGGCTGTAGGAGTGAATATGAGCAGCTCGGAGCTTCTATCGAGACTGTCCGCGCCTCAAGAGAGATCACAAGTGGCCTGCACGTAATGACTGCCGCTCCGTTCGTAACCAAAGAAAGGCCTGGAGATAAGCACAATAGAATCAGAGAAGGCACAAGAATTCGAGATTTCTTTGAAGACGAGCTTTCCCTTGCTGTTGTCCAGAATGGTATTGTGTCAGTTATTACCGGCTGCTCTCACAGGGGGATTGGTAACATCGTGAAGCAAGCATCGGGATTTGGAAAAGTGAAGAATGTGGTTGGGGGCCTGCATTTGTTGAACAAGACTGAAGATGAGCTTGAAGAGATCTTTGAATATCTATTGGGTTTCGATATAGATAAGTTCCATATTGGTCACTGTACAGGTGACAACGTAGTGAAGAAGATCTCAGAAAGATTTCCTGCCGAAGTCCGGGAGCTTATGGCCGGTGATAGTTTCGAGCTTCATGGTTAAAGCACTGTGATGTGAGTTACATTCCATAAGTAGTTTTCGATTTATAGACATTGAGGAGGTTAATGAAGTGGATAGGATTCCGAATTTCGAGTATTTTTTGCCAACAAGACTAGTATTTGGCGTTGGATCATTAAACAAAGTTGGAGAGTTTGCAAAGTCCTTTGGCAAAAAGGCACTAATTGTAACGGGCAAGAGCAGTACAAAAAAGACGGGTCTTCTTGACAGGGTAATAGCTATTCTAGAGAAGAATGAAATAGAGACGGCCGTATTTGATGAGATAGTTCCAAATCCCCTTTCATCTACGGTTGATAAGGGTGCTGAGCTTGCAAACAATGAAGGATGCGATCTGATCATCGGTCTTGGTGGGGGAAGCCCCGTAGATTCGGCAAAACTAATTGCCGTGGTCGCTAAGGATGGCGGTAAATGCTGGGATTACACTGGATCTGGAGGAGGAAGAATCCCCAGATCGGCGTTACCAGTTATTGCTATTCCCACTACTCACGGTACTGGAACCGAGTCAGACCCCTTTGCGGTGGTAACCAATACTGAAACTGACGAGAAAATTGGTGTTGGATTTGATCAAACATTTCCTACCGTCTCTATTGTCGATCCCGAGGTCATGAAGACTCTTCCACCCTATCAGACAGCGGCAACCGGAATGGACGCTTTCTATCATGCAATCGAGTCTTACATAAATACGAACCATCAACCAACGTCAGACCTTCTTGCTCTGGAAGCTATGTCGCTCATAAATCATTATCTACCCATAGCTTACAGGGATGGTAACAACATCGAAGCTAGAACAGCCCTCGCATGGGCAAGCACAGCTGCAGGAATTTGCGAAACACTTTCGGGTTGTATCGCAAATCATTCCATCGAGCATCCTATAAGCGCCCATTATAACGCTACCCATGGAGCTGGACTTTGCGCAACAGGCCCTGCATTCTTTGATTACATAAGGCCTCATACAAAAGAGAGATTGGCCAGAGTAGCTCAAATAATGGGAGCTCCTGATAGCGAAATAGATATCGATAAGCTTTCAAAAATGTCAATAGAATTATTACACAGGCTTCAGAAAAGCGTGGATATAGACATTACGCTTAAAGACCTTGGAGTCGAGAAGTCTATGCTTGGTAGACTTGCTGAAGATGCTATGAGAACAATGGGAGCTCTAGTCGAAGTGACACCCGGTAACCTGAAAACCAAAGATCTGGAAAGAATATTGGAAATGTCGTATTGATCTATAGTTACCAAATGGAATCCAGATTGGAGAGAACATAGGTCTTCTAAAATCTCTCGCTATAT
>JAFGAP010000134.1 GCA_016933635.1 Kosmotogaceae bacterium | reverse complement strand
AGGGCGATTCTAATTGCCTCGATAGGCAAGTCTTCTTTTATCACGATTCCACTCCCGGAAGCTCTGAAGTCATTGCCTTTGGGCTTCCGATAATATCCAAAGATCATATTCCCGATGATATTCACCCTTGTATCTACTCTATCGCTTTCCACAAATCGCTGGAAATAGACTAAGTTTTTCTGCCTAACGTACTTCAGATGCGTTCGCTTTCCGTAGACAGAAAATACTTGCCGGATAATTCTCTTCGCTTCTGAGGCGTTAGCAACTAACGAAACTTCTTTAGAACCTGCTCCGAAAGATCCTTTTGAAACCAATGGATAACTTAGGTTATCTGCCATGGTCTTGCTTTCACCATAGTCATTCGAGATGAAGGTCTCAATAACTGGAAGATTGTTGATAGACAAAATATATGTGGAGTATGCTTTGTCGTCACAAAGCAGCAAAGTATCATAATCTGGGAAGCAGACTTTGCCTAGTTTATTCTCAAGAATGTAGATTTTCCTCTTGATATCCTCCATTTGAAAAGGACCGTCTTTTGGCGACCAGATTATCAAATCGAATTTCGAAGCCCTCTCAATCCAGTCAGATCTGCGATACTCATAAATGGAATAAGGAAATCCATTCTTCTCCAAAAAGGACGCGTACTTTGTCCAGTAGGGAACAGCATTGCAGTCTTGAGTCAGTCCTACAAAAGGTCTCTTGATCTCGTCAGGCCAATCGATTTTCACTTCCTCGGAATGGAATTTCCCTGGATCATCAAAGGTCGGACTAGTAGACTCTGGAAACCAGAGAATCCTCTCCATCAATTTCCTCTTTGCTCCATCAAACAATACGTCTCCTCCGCTCTCAATCTTCTGTGGTACTCATCTGCTGCTCTCATTCGCTCGCTGACTAACCATAGAGTTCAAGTATCTCTTGTGCAGTTATCTTCATGAGGATCGTAGACGCTTTGAAAGAGCTAACTACGAGTTCTCTTCACACTATCATGAGAAGCTTCAATAATGAAATCAGAAATAGGCTTCATCTTAACAGCCCAATCTAGTGCCTTCACAGCGTGGTCCCTCAAGATTCTTCTACCATCTTCTCGTCCATTGTAGATCTCTATCGCCATCGTAACCAGTTCATCGATATGAATAGCGTCTTCGCCATGCTCGACTTTCTTCACATATGGTTCGAGGCCAGTGAAATCGGGGTCATCATTTGCGTGTACAAACGGTAAGCCTCTCGCGCAGAACTCTCTGTGTTTCAACGGCGAAGGATATTGCCCGCCGATCTTGTGCAAGGCAAGGGCCCCAATACCAATGTGGGATCTATCAAACAAATGATCCAGTTCCTTTCCATCAACAACACCGTGGAATATGACATTCCCGCCGATGTTCAAGCTACGCATCAATGCAAGCAAGTTATCAATTTCTTTTCCGTCCCCAGCGATGTTGAATAATATTTCATGGTCGCCATTATAGGCAGCAATCCCCTTCATAATTCGATCGTATCCATGATAGTTCGTGATTTTCCCAAGTCCAAGGAGCTCTACAGTTCTGTGCAGATAAGGAGGCTTTCTAACAGTCAATTCATCGACGCCAACGCCGTTAGTAGTCAGAAGCACTCCCTCCCTTTCAAAACCACTTACTCCTGAAACTCCAACAATAAGATCCACGTGTCTCTCCAGAATTGATGCAAAACTCCTCTCTAGAATACTCCGAGGCAGAGTGTGGGAGAGCCTGTATTCGCTTATCCAAGGGTAGGTGGGATACTCCCAGATAATCTTGCAATGCCTAGAGAGAGTTCTTAAGAATCTCATGACTAAATGAGAAAGAGCAAATCTCCTGATGTATACTGCATCGATTTCCTTCTTCTCGCACCATTCCTGTGTGAAGCGCATGATTTGCGACAGAACCTGCTGATTCTTGATCCTCTTGAGTATGCTTGCCCTATTCGTAATAGATGCCATTCT
>JAFGAP010000133.1 GCA_016933635.1 Kosmotogaceae bacterium | reverse complement strand
TGAAATTGGATCCGTGGTATGGTTTGGTTACGGCGGAGGCGGCACACAGTACCATACTCCTCTTTGGCCGGCAATGTCTGAGCTGCCGGAGTTTTATCAGGTTGGCTCGAGATATGAAGACTTCAGAAGAGATTCTGGATGGTGGACAAGTACATATGTTCAGGAAATGACCAGGCTGAGATTCAAAGATGCTATTGTCGATCTAAGAAACTTCAGGGATCCAAAAATGCAGGCCGTGTATCAGACCGTGCCTAAGATTCAGGAATTAGCCGCAGAACTATACGAGACCGATAAGGATGCCGCGCTTGCAATCATAAGTGATTATGCTTACAACACGGCGGTTGCGTGGCAGGCCGACTGGCTGAAGTTTGGAGACTATTTGGTGGGAAACTACTGTGCAGACAGGATCAACTTTGGAACAAGTCTGCCAAAAGAATGGGGCGAACTTCTGGACTCTTTGAAGGACTAAATCTAGAAGATCTTTCTTCTTTTGTGAATCTGTAACGGGAGGTGAGATCAGTCAGACAGCGTAGAAGTAACATTCCGAAAGCAACAACAAATCTAATCTAGATGGGGTGATGTACTCTTATGAAGAAAGTTTTAATAATCCTGATTGTGGCATTGATAAGTTTCGCAAGTGCTGCAGTGGCATGTACAATCCTTGGAGTTGGTAAGGATGCAATGGTTAATGGTTCAACAATAATTACGCACAACGACGACTCGACTAGTGCTGATTTCCGTCTGTGGATTATCCCCGCGATGGATTGGCCGGAAGGTTCTATGAGAGATATAGTTCTCGATTCTCACAACTATATCGATTACGGCAACTATCCCGAAGTGAACATTGGTTCGAATGGGACTCTCATAGGACAGATTCCTCAGGTTCCTCACACCTATCAGTACTTCCACTCAAGATACTCCTTCATGAACGAGAAAGGAGTTGCCGTAAGCGAATCAACATTTGGTATCGACACGAGTACCGATTATGGCAAGGAAGTAAGAAAGGTTCTCTGGACGGACTCTAAAGGAATCATCGACTGCTGGACGGCCCAGGATATCGCTCTCGAGAGAGCCGCGACTGCAAGAGAAGCTGTAAGAGTCATGGGAGATCTCGTCGAGCAGTATGGATGGAGCACAGTTGGTGGCGGCGGAGAAACAATGACGGTTTCCGACGGTGAAGAGTGCTGGATCGTTGAGTTCTACGGAAGAGATCTTTGGGTAGGCGTAAGGATTCCAAGTGACCACTTCACAGTTGCGGCAAACAGAGCAAGAATCATGGAAGTAGATCTCGAAGACACAGAAAACGTTATGGCTTCCCCGAACATAGTATCCTTTGCCGTGGAACAGGGATGGTTTGATCCTAACTCAGGCAAACCGTTCAACATAGCCGAGATTTACGCTCCGAACAACAACCTTTATGCAACCAGAAGAGAGTGGAGAGCATTCGACATAGTAGCTCCTTCTCTGGGACTCAGCCCACACGACTTGAGATTCCCGCTTTCTGTTAAGCCCGAAAGACTTCTCACCGTACATGATATCTTTGTCATCAAGGGCGATTACTATCAGGGGACGGATTACGACCTGACTGTTGGACTTGCTGCAGGCCCCTGGGGAGATCCTCTCAGATACGCTAACACAGGTAAGACAGGCTCTTGGGAGAGAAGCATCAATATGCACAGAACATGCTATGTCCATATAGGTGAGACAAACTCTGCCTATGCAGAACCATTCAAGGGAATCAGCTGGTACGGTTACGGTGCACCCGATACAAGTTACATAGTTCCACTGTGGCCGATCATGAGAGAGCTTCCCAAGTTCTACGAGACCGGTAGCAGATACGAAGAGTTCAGAAGAGACTCCGGCTGGTGGGTGAACTCTTATGTCCAGCAGATGGCCGAACTTCACTATAATCTTGCGATCCAGGACATCAGAAACTACAGGGATCCCAAACTGGATGTTCTCTACAAGGTTACACCGGAAGTTCAGAAGATTGCCACAGAGATGTATGAGACTGATCCAGAAGGTGCCATAGATTTCATATCTAATTATGCCTTTATGAACGCGGTTGCATGGCACGAAGAATGGAAGCTTCTTGGTGACAGGCTTCTTGGAAACTACGCACTTGGATATGTCAATTTCAGATCCTCACCATATCCCGATTGGTGGAACGAAGCAATCGGTTATGGTTTCCCAGAGAGATAATTGTATTTTTCTGAATTAGGAGGCGGCCGTTTCGGCCGCTTCTTTTTTGTCTTAAATCTCCCGGGTCATAAATGTACCTTCCTTCATCTTAACAATGACTAGAAAGTGCTGGAAGCTAATTCATTCATCAACGGAGGTATTGTTTCAGAGTCTTTGGGATCAGAAGTATGCTCTTTTCACTATACAAAACTCCACCAAGTTGTGATAACATCTGTCAGTATAGAAGTCAAATCCGAAAGGAGTGGCAAAGGTGCAGAATATAGAGAAGATCATCGATCTAGTGGAAGAGCTTTTCGATGAACTCGAGAATGCTGATGTCCAAGAGCTTAACGAGGCTCTGCCTGACATGGAACAGGATGAAGTGACTGAATTGAGATCAAACATTGAAGACTGGGTCGACGGCCTTGACGAGATCATTGCACGTCTGCCAGAGCTTCAAACATCGATCCTCGAGTTGAAAGGTGATCTTGAAAGACTCAACGATTCAGTTGTGGAGATGGAAGAGGATTTCGAAGAGGACTGAAGTGGATTCATTTCGAGGGGCTTGATTGCCCCTTTTCTCTTTTTAAAGATGGGTATTTTGCATGAAGGGGGATCAAGAAACAGCATCTGTTACCATTACAGCTTCAGAAAGTTCCCTCAATAAGTGGGAGTCGAAGAACCTGTGCATAACATATTTCACAAGAAGTTGTTGAGGAACGAATCTGTCGAGTTTTTCGCCTAAGAGTTCGTAATGTTTCTTGAGTTCGCTTGGGGTTTCTCGAAGATAGGTTGAGAGAAGTCCATTGATTTCATTCTCTTCCATTCTTGAAATCGCGAGCAACATCTCCTGAAGCTCATCAATATCGATTCCGTCTCTTACTATCACACTGTGCCAGCTAGAGCTGATTTTCTTGATACCTGAAACTGCCTTTATGCACAGAGAGAGAAAGATGTTTGACATATCGCCCGCAAAAGTTTCGATTATTACACTTCTTTTTGAGTTTCGAAGGGAAATTGAAATAGATGAAGCCCTGTGATTGTCGATGAAGTCAAGGAGCATTTGTGAAGCGTCATGTGAGAGAACTACTCCATTAGGAATCTTCATCTCTTTCAGAGAAGACCTTATGGCCCTCGCGAATTCCTTCGTCATCAACGAACTGCCTCCAAACCAAGAAGGAGGTTTGCCGCTATCACCTAAAACAACATGAACTGTCTTCGTGGCAGAACTGACTTCCTTTACAAGAAATGATCTTCCCCCGAGAAGAAAACAGACTTCATCGTCAGTGGAACTGCTAAGAACCGCCGGATGAATCTTTCCAATTTCGTGACCGTTGAAAATAACAGAGTAATCAAATCCACCAGGAAAGAGGACAACGAAGTCCATCTTCTCCTTTCCACTCCCGACCATCTCAGCCGTAGCCGCCCCCGAAGCTAACGTATTTCCTCTTCTTGCCAGGAAGGATTCCTCAACAAGATGATCCACAATGATTTCGAAATCTTCACTGCCGATTTGTCGGAAAGGAAAGGCTCCCTTGAGGACTGCAAGATCTTCTTTGCATAGAGAACCGGCAGTTTTAGTTAAGCCTATTAACTGATGACCCAGCAAAGGAAGATGAAAACTGCTAGGTTTCAGCGGCTCGACGGTTCCTTCTTCTAACATGTCGAGTATTCCCAGAAGATTATAAAGGCTTTGAGGATCCTCTACGAAGACAGAAATTGTGGATTTGTTCTTCTTTCTTCCGGCACGACCAGCTCTTTGAAGGAATGAAGCTGTTGAAGGGGGTATCTCAAGAAAGATCACCCTATCTATATCTCCTATATCTATGCCCATTTCTAGTGTTGAGGTGGCTACAATGGCCCTCAGTCTCTTGTCCCGCTTGAAATCCTCCTCAATCTCTTCCCTTAAGCTCCTTGATACGGAACTGTGGTGAACCGGAGTGTCTAGCCCCAAAGTTTTCGCGGAAGCTGCAAAATCCTCGGCTTTCGCTCGCGAGTAAGAGAAGAGTAGAATTTTGTCGTCCGTCTCCTCAAGGAGCCTTGCAAGATATTCAGCTGGAGAGATCTCTCCTTCCGTTAAGATCTCAATGGCTTTCTTGTTCTTAATATCGTCAATTACTATCTCAGATTCTCTATTTGAGCTCCCATTAAGCCATTCCAAAAGCAGTTCAGGGTTTCCAACAGTTGCAGACATTGCGATTCTCTGTTGATCAATGCCAGAGAGAATCTTAATTCTTTCCATTATAGAAGCAAGTTGAGCTCCTCTTGGGGAATCGATGAAAGCATGAACTTCATCGATTATCACGAATTCCATCTTTGAAAGCAAATCTACGTTCTCACTCAAAAAGATACCTTCAACTGATTCAGGTGTTGTTACAAGTATGGAGGCCTCCTGCGCAGTTGAAAACTTCTCTGATTTTGTGAGGTCGCCGTGCCACTTCCCCACTACCAAACCAAATGGCCTGAGTATGAGTTCAAGTCGAGACGCAACATCGTTAATCAACGATTTCAATGGAGCGAAGTAAATGCACTTCAGACCCACCGAAAGCTCTAGCAGTTGATTAACTACGGGTATCATTACTGCTTCCGTTTTTCCTGAGGCCGTACCCGCAATCAGCAGCAAATTCTTTCCGTCCAGTACAGGGGGGATGGTTCGGTTCTGAATCTCTCTAAAGCTCTGCCAGCGATATCTGTAAGAGAAGAGATCCACAAGCTTCTGATTTAGTCTGGGATCAATCACCAAAGTTGATCAGCAGCTTTAACGGAATCTGCTTCCCCATTTTCTTCTTGACTTCTACCTTGCCTAAGGGAATCGAGGAACTCGACGGTGAGCTTCGCAACTTCTCTCACTGATGGTCTGAGTTTCCCGTCAATTCCTGTGTACTGTTTAACGAGAGTCTGTAAAGTAGTTTCTTCAAAGGACGAGTCTGCGGTGTATGAATAGCAGCTGGCGTAAAGCGTCCTTAACCGTCTAATCAGCTGTCTCAAATCCTCTTTTCCCAACGGTTCTAGATTGAGGATAATCGTTTTTCCACTATTATCACCGGAGATGTTTTTCATCCTGTCATAAAGCGCATGGTAGGATGCGATCCCTCTATGCTTGTTTTCGAACCATACATCTGTTCCAAGCCACAAAAAATAAGTCTTTTGAAGAAACCCCGCAGACATCTTGTCGATGATTTCCCTAAGTTGATTGAAGGTCCTATCTCTTACATCTCTTCTCCTGTTCATTGTGGATTCGAGCTCATCCATTATTATTACCAACCCTGGGACCTGTAGAGTATCCATCAGAGAAGTGAAAGACTTCAAGAAGTTCCAACCGTCATCCTGGAGAAAATGGTATATACCGTGTTTTTTCATTGTTCTTCTGTCAACACTATCTCCAACGAGATACGCATAAAACTCTTCACCCGGAGCTCCCTGTCCAGCGCTTGCAACATATGCGGCACAGAAATGAGAGAACATTCCATCGGGGTCATAATTATCTCTTGTTGACAGGTATTTTCTCACTGAGTTCACATCATCAGAGGGAATTCTGAGTTCTTCAAGTTCGCCGAGCGTCTTTTCGGCCCAAGCCCTTAGGAATATCTTCAAAGGATTCCCGTTTATTCCCACCATTGTCATGTTCTTCATTATTGATCTGAAGAATTCGTCCTGTTTGTGCAGCGTGTCATAATCCTTTTCGGAAAGGCAGGATATCATCATTCCCTTTTCTCTGGACAAGTATTCCGCGTATCTTGCAAGAGTTGTCTTTCCCAGACCGTATTCTCCTAGAAAGACTCTCACCTTGCTTTTCCCGGTTAGGATGTAATCGATATCGTTCTCAATCTCTTGAACATATTTTTCTCGGCCTGTAAGTATCTCGGTAACGAAATCGACCGGAACGGCAGTTCCGGCTCTTATGGCCTCAAACATCGGATGATAATCCACGGAAAACTCCTTTCAGCTTTGTATCAATCATCTGAAGCGAACCTCGCTTTCAGCAGTTCCCTCGTTTCTTCATCGAAATTGCTTCCCCATACAAGCCTGGGTACATCGCCACTAATGACCTCTATAAGGGGCTTGCCACCACTCGTCACTTTAGGCGCCACTACAAAGACACTCCAGAATGTTAGCCCAAGTTCCTGAAGCGAATACTCTCTTTCGGGTTCACGTGAAAGGATTTTACAGACGGTTCTTTTTGTTTTCCCCGACAAGGCTTCTATTTTCACTTCAAGCTCTCTGAATCCAGTCATCTCTTCTTGTACAGGTTCTGCAATTTCTATGTCTTCTTCCTCTTTTTCCGTTTCCGGAAAGAAATATGCCCACTCTAGCTCGTCCATCCTTTTGGTTGACCATTCAAGCTCGTAATGCAGCGAGTTGATCTTTTCGAGGAGTTCTGCAGATATTGGGACCACGGAAACCTCTGATGTCTCTTCGATTTCCGATTTATTATCCTCTTCGACCATGTTTTCCATTATGAGTTCCTCAACTGTTTTATGGCTAGCCTCTCCGGGATGAATCTGGTTTTCAGAATCAGATCGATTCTTTGTTTTTGCTTTCAGTGGGGCGGGAAGGCCATTCTGCGGATACTCTTTCCATGAAGACATTATCCGTGCTTCTTTCAAGAAATCGATGAAAGTTCTTGCACTTTCCTCTCTTGCAAAGAACAGCTTAATCAAAGGGACGCCGAAACCCGTTGCCGACACAGTTACACAGTAATAGTTGAAGCACTCTATACGCTCGTTATTTTTGGCTTCCTTGTCTGGCCCCCCTCCGGGAAGCAAGTACTTCCAAGTATATCCGACGAAAATTGCATCTTTGCTGTCCAAAAAGGCTTCCCGAGAGAGCCTAAGCTCTTCTAGCTGAGTTCTTATGGAGTTGAACGGAAAACTTCTTTCGGCCTTTTTGAGACCCGATGAAGTTATCATCAATTCATCGACGGCACATAAATCATAAATGCCGCTACTTTCTTCACATTTTATAATCCTGAACTCGCTTCTTCTAGCAGAGTAACGCATAGTTTCGCCCGCATGGGCTAATGGGTCCTTTATCTGTCGCTCTTCAATAATCGTCCAGCAAGCCCAGCCAGCCATCGCCTTATGGAAAGAAGGAAGAATTCTGCTAGAGATCTTTTCGAAATACCACTTTCTTGCTTCTTCCCAATGACTCTGACTAAGTCCGTACTCGGTCCTAGCTTCCTTTATGCCTTCAAGCCATGTTGCGATTGTTCCGTATCTTCTCAAACCCTTTTCGAGAGATGAAACGAACAGGTTATCGGGAACATCAAGCCATTTCATAAAAGTTGAAGAATATCTCTTCATCTCTTTGATCGTCGTCTCCAGTCTCGAGAGTTGAACCTCCACACTGCTTTCATCGTATTCACCTACAGCGAGCCTGATCTGATTGTCAATAAATCCAGAAACACCCTCTTCATTTGGGGGAAATCTCGAAAGGAAATCTACAAGATCTGATTCAAGCATGGGGAGTAGTGGGCATTCAAGACCAAACAACCTCGATACAATTTCATTTAAAGGGAGATTCAATCCGAATTGTTCGACCCTTCTTCGAACCTTCTCGTACAAGATCTTAAGTTCTCTTAGACCAGTCAACAAAGAGTCGGATTTATCCGCAATCATTAAGGAATAGTGAAGCACAACCTTTTCCAGAATTTGAGGAGCCTCCTTGAAGAAGTCCAAAAAAACGAGGAAGCTATCATCCAGAGTCTCTCGTTCAGTTGCCGCTTGAAGCAGTGTGTCGACAAGGTCAGATAGTTTCTCTGAACTAGAGGAGATTAATTCGTCCTCCACACTCCTGTAAATGAAAGCGTACTTGGTCTCAAATAGCTTCTTAAAAAAACTCGCGACCAGTGGAGTCTTCAAAGAAATCAATGCAGCGTTTGAGGTCTCAGCTAGCGGTTTCCAGTTCTTACCCTCAAGACTCTGATTGGCTTTTTCGATAACATCTTCGGCCGACAAAAATGAAATGAATTCCCGTTGACGAGAATCGGACAAAACATATCCCTCACTTAATGTGACTTCCAAGAAGATTATACTACACTTGGAGAAACCGATTGGAGGATAGTAAAACGAAAGGCTAACTCTCAATTTCACGATCTATCAGTTCGGCAAGATCCATCAATCTATCGACTACAAGTGACTTGTTCTGGCACGCTCTCAAGAATCTCTCGTCGAATCTCATCGAGGACAGATTCTTGCCGACCTTCTCGAGTCTGGAAATCGCGAGAAGGAGATATGCTCCATCGATGAGTTTCCTTATCATGCACGGTAGTCTATCTTCTTTTTTGTTAGAGGCCGTTATGTCAATATCGGAGAACAAAAAGTTTATCGATTCCAGGATGACTCTGAAAGAGAAGAGAAGAATGTCTTCCTTTGTTTCCAGAGGCAAGCTTTCAAGCCTTCTTAGCTCAGTCTTGATCTCTGCTACGGCAAGCTTCGATCGTGAAGGGTCTTCGAGATAACTATCCAACCTTTCGGCGGTAATTCCGAAGAGATCGGCTATCTCGTCGGCGCTTCGCCCTTCTGAAAGAATCTTTCTTAGGAACTCCTTCTTACTCATAAGATCACCTCTTTTCCATTATATTACTTGTTTCTTGACAGGAGACAGTTCAGATTTCAGTCTGAAAATCATCCCGAAAATCGCGTGTCATAAAAAGTTGCTCAAACTGTTCAGTGATGTATTAGAATACTCTAGGGGTGAGACTATGAGAAGAGTTGTGGTATTGTGGATCGTTCTCTTTTTCACTACCATTTCATTTGCTGCTGCGTTCTTTCTTGGATTTGGATTCAACGGTCTAGTTGAAGTGAATGTCGGGAGCCAGAAGTGGAGTGTCGGAATCGTACCTGTCACCTCGTTATCGAGTGGAGGAATCATCGCCGGTCAACTGATTTTCAATGTCTTGAGAGACAGAGGCTTTGCGGTTATTCCCGTTCTTCAACCGGACATTTATAGGGTGATTGACACTTTTCATTGTGAAGCGGTCGACGTTAACATTGAGAGACTGGAAGTCTTTGTAGCCGATGGAACACACGGAATAGAAGTCTTCAAATTCTATGGATCATCCTTCTATAAACACATTCAGACAATACCATTGAAGGGCTGGATAAACTCTGTCGTGTATATGCATGACTACCTGTTGGCTGGAAGCGAGCTTGATGGGCTTTTCGTAATTAGGAGAGGAGAGAGTGGATTCGAACTAATGGATCAGATTTCTCCCCGGTATGTGAATGATCTGGAAGAGGGAGTAACGGTAAATGCCATTGCAGCCTGGGGAGGCTCTTTTTATGTCGCTGCAGGAGAGAGAGGAGTAATGGTTTTCGAAATTGATGACTCCGCTCTCATAAAGAAACCTGAAATTAAGGTCGTCTACGCAATGGATGTTTCAGTTAGTAATGGGGATTTGATTGTGGCCGACTCCAGGGAAGAAGAAATATTGGTTTTTGACACAGACGACCTGTCTCTTAAAGAAAGACATGCCGTAAATGGGAAGCTAAGAGAGGTAATGCCCGTAGTAGACTGGCAGAACCACAGGAATCTCCTCGTGTGTCTTTTTAATGATTCAGTTGCCGTAATTGATAGAAACACATCTCAGGAGATTTTTTCTCTTGAAGGCAGTTTTTTTGGACTTGTAGAGCCTAGATACTTCCTAGATCATCCCTTTCTTGACGAATGAAGAGATGCTCCACTGACGAAATACTTCGAGAGCGCGAGGAACAGAATCAGTATGGGAATACTTGCTATTGCCGCAGCCGCCATCATCGCCCCCTCGTTAGTATGTTTTTCCATCGCAAATTTCACGATGTACAGGGGTATTGTCTTCATTTCTTCACTCTGAGAGATCAAGAGAGGCCATAGAAGATTGTCCCACTGGCTTCGAAATGTAAGGATGGCGAGTGTAGCAATTGCCGGAGCGCTATTTGGCAGTATTATCCTCCAGAAAATGCTGAACTCGCCTGAACCATCTATTCTGGCGGCATCGATTATTTCATCGGGAAACGTTATCAAATACTGTCTCATGAGAAATATGCCAAAAGCATTTATCATGAAGGGAAGTATTAGTCCAACATAAGAATTCTGTATCTTCAGTGATGTTGCAACGAGATAAAGGGGAATCATAATGGCTTCGAAGGGAATCATCATGGTTGCCATGATCAGAAGGAACACTAGATTTCTCCCTTTGAAGGGAAACTTTGCCAAACCATATCCCGTAAGTGCTGAAAGGAGTACGGTTGAGAGGGATACAGCTCCCGCAACTATGAAAGAGTTGAGTATGTTTCTTGGATAGATGAAACTGCCGTCGTTTCCTCTTATTGCTTGCGTGTAATTATCCATGTAGAAATCCTTTGGGATCCAGGGGTACGGCATCTTCAGGATATCCTTTGAGGGCATAAGCGAGGCAGTGAACATAAAGACTATGGGCGCAAGAATCACAATGGCTGTCACTATCAAAAAGGCCCATATCAAGACATCAACAACTACGGATTGTTTTCGAATTGTCTTCATAAGAAACCTCCTAATAGTCGACTTCTCCACCTGATTTGCTTACTCTGAATTGAAGCCAGGTGAAGAAAAGCATTATGCCGAAGAGGATAATACTCATAGCGCTTGCCCTGCCAATATTATGGTCTCTGATCGCTGTGTTGTATATGTTCAGAGTTATCACATTGATTGGTTCGGTTGGCGCTCCCGATTGCGTAAAGAGATACTGGGTACTGAATGTTTTCAGACACTGAAGCATGGACATGATCGATACTAGAACGGTTGTAGGTTTTAGCAGAGGAAGGGTGATGTGCCAAAAATCTTTCCAGCCATTTGCGCCATCGATTCTTGCAGCTTCGTGCAGACTCTGAGGTATGCTTGCAAGTCCAGTGATAAATATTATCGTGAAGTAGCCGATATACTTCCAGAAATACACCAGTATTGTCGACAACCTTACCATTCCAGAAGTTGCCAACCATTTGTAGTCTTTACCTACGGTTCCGAGCAAGGTGTTCATAGTGGTATTCGCCAGACCTCGCGGATCGAATATCAACAACCAGATGGCTGCAGCAACTACTGAAGAGAGGACGGCCGGTGAGTAATACGCCATCTGGAAGAACTTATGGAACCTTCGCCTTGACATGATGAAGACGGCTAGCAGGAGACTGAAAACCACTATTGGAATGAACGTTCCTAATGTGAATATGAAGGTTGCCTTGACCGAATTCCAGAAATCAGGCGACTTGAGAAGATACTCATAGTTTGCAAACCCTATAAACTTTGGGGGTCGCAGATCGAGGAGTCTTTTTCTGAAGAGGCTAGTGTAAAAGGCATTCATTATTGGATAGAACGAAAAAACAGCAAAAAAAGCGAGCGATGGGATCACAAAGAACCAGCCCCACCTCGCTTTTTTGTGTTCTATGCCCATGTTAAAGATACGTCTCAAAGGTAAGGCTCACTCCTTTCTGAAAGGAAATTGCCCGCCTAATGGCGGGCAAATCAATCAATACTGATCGTCCAAAACCTCTTGAACCTTTCTCCTCAGTGTATCGAGTGCATCACGAGAGCTTGTTCCGCTTAGCATGACGGATTCTACAGCTTCCTTTATTAGAGACTGAATCTTTGCTGAGCTCTCGGAGAAATACACAACCGTCGATTTTTCAAGATCGGAGATGAAGACATCCGAGTATGGATAATTCTTGAATGTCTCTGACTCCAAGAGTTCATTTGTCGGTATTATGATTGCAACCTTTTCAAGATACTCCTCGGCATGACTCAGCATGTAAGAGACGAACTTCCAAGCCATTTCCTGATTCTCTTTTGGTTTCTGGGAGTTCACCATGTAGTAGTGTCCATAATAGTGAGCTGGCACATAATTTACGGCATCTTCGAACTGAGGGAAGGGAACTACCATAAATTCTCCACTATCATAGAACTCCGGATTGTCAGCCTTTATTCTCGCCAGTTGGTATAGACCGGTTGTGCACATACCTATGTCGTTGTTATCCATATTGAACAAGCTTCGTGCATTCTTGTAAGTTGGAGAACCGAGATTTCTTCCATTCGGTCCCCATGCGGCCATATAATCGAGGAAGTTCAGCCACGCTTCGTCATTAATAATAGCTGTCTTTCCATCGTCACTGACGAGTTTCCCGCCCATCTGTTCGACCAATGGCATGAATGCTACGAGATAGTATGGGTATCTGAAATCGAAGCCCCTGCGAGTGATTATCTCGCCCTCCCTTATTGTAAGCTTTTCAGATACTTCCATCATCTCTTCCCATGTTTTTGGGTAGTCGATTTCCGGGTCGAGACCGGCATCTCGGAACACTTTCTTATTAAGCAAGATACACCAGTTGGTAATTTCGAGAGGAAGACCGTAAATCTCTCCTTCATAGTCTACTGGATCTAGAGTTCCAGGAAGGTATGATGCCAGTAAATCCTCCATGTCTTTGTAACCTGCGGCTTCATAATCAACAGGGGCGACTCTCCCATTTGCAATGTAAGCAAATTCATCTTCAATTGACATATTGAAAATGTCCGGCCCCTGATTAGCGGCGAAAGCCGTCAGTATGAGCTCTTGTATCTTGGAGGAAGACTGTGTAACCCTTTTGATTACTACGTTCGGGTACATTTCCTGAAATTCCTCGATGAAACGTTCTTCAAGCGGTGTTCTGTTTGGATCTTCGTGAGTCCAGAACTCCAGTTCAATAGTGTTCGCAAAAACAAGCGAAAGAGAAAGAAGGACAATCAGAAGAACAAGAACTAAACGCCTATTCATCAAAACACCTCCCCTTGTAATTGGAGCGAATGCTCCTAATAAAATGATACATCGGCGGATGCAAATACAGAAGGATACTCATGGCTTGTCTGAAGCCTTGAAGACGATTCTTTGAATAATAGCGGCTCATTATTAATCTGTGCAAACAAATCTGTGAAATTGCAAGTCTTACAGTAAGGAGGTGAAATATGAAGAAGCTGGTTGCTGTGTTTGCTTTAATTGTTCTCCTTTCCCCTTTTTTGGTTGCTTTTCAGGTAAACTACACAAAGCTTCATAGTTACGAGCCACTCGTGCTTGATGAGAGCACAGGAAGCAGAACGAAGAGCGTTGATTTCTCCGTCCTTTCTTCCATCGATTCCAACACGATTGTGGTTATTGTTTCTGGTTGGCTCTTTGACCCTGGGAGCGAAGAGCGAGAATGTGAGGTGTCAATTCAGTTGAAAGGAAATGGTGAATACTATGAGAAGCTGGTCTCTTTAAGTAGACAGGGTCTTTATTTTGTGATGAAGCCATTCTTGCTTTCATTTGAGAGAGGTTATTCCTTATCCGTTATGGAATCAGTAATTGACTATGAATCGGTTTTGGAGGATGCAATGAAAAAGCTTGAGTATGAATGTCTTGCCGTAGAGATAGAGAGGAGCATTGAAGCAGGAATTTTGGTTGGTGTTGTAGAAGAAAAAGGGTTTAGAGAAACCTCAGTAATATCAGGCGAACCGGTCCTGGTGATACAAGCTGGAGAAAAGCCTACAGGGGGATATGAGATAGAAGTGACAAGCGTTCTCCTTATTGAGACTAGAATCATAGAAGTATATGCCACGCTCCGTTCACCCAGTAGCGGGGAATTTGTAACTCAGGCCTTCACTTATCCAAGAAAGGCGTTCAAGATTATCGGCGTTGTTCCAGGCACTTATGATCTAATAATTACACTGGAAGTGATGAGAGATGAAAGAGTTATTGATACTGAGATTTTCAGTTCATCACTTTCTGTCGAATGACAGATTATTGATTCTTCTGACGTAGGAATCGATATCAAATTTCCTTTTGAGACCGTGTGAGTTCATATATCTAACCTTACCGAAGATCTTACGTTCGGACCACGCTCTGTCGTGTTTTCCAAAGCACCAAAGGATACCGGCGTACCCGTTTGGGTCCCGTCCGTCCAGTTCATACTTGTCGTTAAGGTAAATTGCCGTGCCGATCGCGCTTTCCGGATCGCGGCTCCATTCAAGAAGCTTCTTTCCCCAGTACATTCTCATATAACCATGCATTTTCCCGGTAAGGGTCATTTCCTTTTGAGCCGCGTTCCAATAAGGATCATCTGTCTCCCCGCTTTCAAGTTCAGAAAGTGAGTAGGATGGAGCTCTCTTATCATTCCGGTGCTCATTGAGCGTTTTCTGAGCCCACTTAGGTAGTGCTTCAAAGGAATCGTATTTGGTATTGTAGTAGACGAAGTTCATACTCAGTTCTCTCCTGACTACCAGTTCTTCAATATAAGCATCTTTTCCCTTTGAACCGGAATCTATTACTCTACTTGCGATGTAAGAAGGTGAAATATGTCCAAAGTGAAGAAAGGGGCTCATTTCTGATAGGCATCCGGAATTCGGATCATTTCTCTCTTCTTCAAAGCGGTCTAGATTCTTCGAGAGAAATATCTCAAGTTTTCTTTTTGCCTCTTTTTGACCCCCTCGGAAACCGGAGATAATGGATACGCTCCGGTCAAGATCGGAAAGATCGGCTTCTTCAATCTCCGTAGCGCCTTCAAATTCATCTGGTGAAGCTCTGGATCTGAGTTCCATAGGTTCGAAATCATTCACGAAGTCAGCGAAATGCTTCATCACCTTCTTCCTAAAAGTTGCAGCGCTGTATTCCTCTTTGCAACTTGCGATTTTCACAGGAACTACCACATTGCTCTCAACTGAAAGGAATGGGCATTCTAGTTCTTCAGCGATCCTCTTCCTCCAGTCTATCTGGTGTCTAAGATAACCTGCGTCAGTTACCACCAGTGCACAACGTTTAGATACTTTGGGAACTATTTCGACCGGATCTCCTTTGAATACTATGAAGCGCATTCCCTGTTCTTCAAGCTCCGATTTCATATCCCTTAACCCGTCTAACATGAAGGAGAAACTGCGCAGGTTTCCTGAGGGGTAATTGCCGTTCAGAACAAAAAGCACAACACATGGAATACCAAGTTCTCTTGCTTCCTGTTTAGCTAATTCAAAAGCATGATTCTCTTCCGTTCTCTGGGAGGCCTGCATCCAGTACAAAACAAGACTCCCGTGTCGATAACTGCTCTTATTCAACTTGTGGACCCTATCTTCTATCATTTTCCTGATCTGCCTTTTCCAGAGTCAGTTATTTCGACGAGGTTTTCAGGATAAGGCTCGAAGAAAGTCTGACGCGCGAGATATTCGTTTTCAAATGCAACGACGTAAGAACGCAAAATATATAGAGGAACGCTCAGCGGAATCTTTCCCTCCCTATATCTTTCGAGTGTGTCGAGAAAGAACCTCTTTTCAGAAGACGAGATATATTTCGAGAAGTAACCAAGTCCATGCATCAAGACATTAATATGGGAGGTGTGTCTTGGTGGAGTTGCCATCATTTTGTAGAAATGAGAAGAATAGTCGTCATAGACTTCTCTCATTTGTCTGGAATCCATCTTCCCCACAATTGCACCCATGACCCTCATTTCGTTCTGGTTGTATGACATAAATAGCAGCTTGTTATCAGATTGAAAATCCACCAGCCCTTTCCTGGTAAGATTACTTGAGAGTTCTCTGAATCGGGATACCGTGAAAAGTGTAGTCAAGAAGTGCTCTCTGATTATGAAGTTTGATAGCCTTCCATCGTCTTCGATTGGCAGGAAGCTGAACCTATCAATAACGATTCCTCCAAAAAAACCAGAGTCTCTACCGGAAGACATTACCTTACCTTCCCCAGGATACACCTTCACATCTTTTATGCCACAGGTTGGCGATGCTGATTTGAGAATAAAGCCGTCAACTCCGCTCAAACCATCGAGAAATCTGTGAGAGTAATCTGTGAGACTCTCTGTAACATCGTTACCTGTTAAGGGTTGAATTAACCTTATTCCATTAGGCTTTCTTACTATTCTCACAGGGGCTCGCGGTGATCCAAGCCCTATATCGAATTCGGGACACACGGTTGAGTATTTGACATATTTCTCCAGCCTTTTGACAAATTTGCTTGGAACCATTTGGCCGTTGTATCTGCAGGTATCGAATCCGAGACATCTACTTACCACGACTTGCGGTATAGAGTATATCAAAGTCGTGTCCTCCTTTTTTATTCAAGGAAAGTGAGAATTTCTTCAGCTACCCTTTCGGGTTTGTCGGTGAAAGGAGCGTGTCCTCTTCCCTCAATTATCTTTAGAGTACTTCCAGAAATCCCTTCAGATATCTTTTTTGCATAATCCAAAGGGAGTATTTCGTCCTTTTCTCCCCAGATTATCAATACATTGAGATCGATTTCTCCAAGCATTCCCGAAAGAGAACCACCATCGCAGTCCTTAATGAACTCGCTAAGGAATGGTATCGACATGCGATCTACGAGAGCAAAATATTTCCCAAACTCTTCTTGTACGAAGTACCTTTTGTCTCCCAGCCTTTTAATATAGAGATACCTCTGAACGGGATAGGTTTGATAATAGAATCGCATTGCAATCCACGTCAACACCTTGCTGCTAGAAATGAAATCAGGCAAGAGTTTCTGCTCGGTGAATGCGTAAGAATCGATTAGGATGAGATTCTCTACTCTTTCTGAATAGTAGTAGCTGATGTTGAGCGCGATTTCTCCTCCAAGGGAGTGCCCAACAATATCTGCTTTTTCAATGTTCAGAAGATTCATCAAATCTACAAGAAGCTCTGCGTATCCTTTCCCTGAGTAATCTCCTTTGCTTGACGCTTCAGATAAGCCAGATCCAGGGAGGTCTACTAAGTAGACTCTTCTATTTGAAGAGAGAAGCTTAGCCAATTCTGAAAAGTCAAGATGCGATCCTGGAAATCCGTGAATCATAAGCATTGGCTTTCCTTCGCCGAGAACCTTCAGAAAAAGCTCTTCTTCACCAACTTTCAAGTATCTACCTTCTCTTTCAATCCTGTTCAAAAAAACCCTGGCCATTGTCACACTGAAAATACTGTTAATAACTGCAACCGCAATGACAATAAGCAGGATCAGAAAGAGCGTCCTAACTACTTTCATCCGCGACACCCCTTTACAGAAGTTGTCAAGCAACAATAATATACCATTTTTTCTCAAGTGATCTTCAAATTCTCTTAATTGTCTGAAGTTCGAGAAGAATTACAATTTGCTGATAATACTTGAGGCATCTTGACAACAAATACTGTCAGAATAAACCAACTACCATTATTTTCCCTTTTTCATGTTATTCAGAAGTTGAACGGCCTCTTCAGCACTTAGTTCACCCTCTTCAAGTTTCTTGATTATCTTGGACGCTTCGCGGACTTGACGGTTGGCGACCTCAAATCCGAGACTGGTTACCAATTCTTCCAGTTTGCTTCTAGCCGTTGGATATGAGATATTCAGTTCTTTTTGAAGTTCGGAGAGATTCCCTCTGTTCTTGATGAAGACCTTCAAAAAGTCAAGAAGCTCTTCTGGTAAAGACAATAGTTCGTCCTGCGAAAATGATCCGATTATCTTTGTCTTACAGTTCTGACAGGTATACTCAGTTATTTTCAAGTCTCCACCGCAGCTTGGACATTTGGCGAGTCGTTTCTTCATTGAAACCCCTCCAACAGATCATGAAAACGGCGATCATGAAAAGAATAATAGCAGCAAATGAAGTGACAAGTCAACATTATCAAGCTCAATGGTTTGATGAAATGAATAATTCATTTCGATTAATCAATTAATTCAATCCGGTATTGACCAAAGTGGATAGAAATTTCAATAACTAGATGAATCTTGCTCATCCTCATTTACTTCAATAGAACTTTTCGATGCTGAAAGACGTGCTGGTTGCTTTGGAACATATAGAGCTGCCGTGACTTCATAAGAAATACAAGTCGCAGTAATTCTGATTATTTAGGACAGGTTCTTCTTTTCGATAAGACAACTATTGTTTCAATCCAACAATAATAATTCTTTCGATTAGTCTCATGCGCATCATTCGATGATCGCTCGTCTCGTTTCAACTCCCATTTTGGATACGATTATCGCAGCAAACAGACTAAGGGCAGCCATAAATATCATCACTACAAATACGCTACCTGTGCTGCCCATAACCAAATTCGTGAAGAAGGGAGCGACAATTCCAGCTGCTCTTGCCATTACTCCAGAAGCACCGTTTCCAAGCGCACGCATTTCAGTTGGATACAATTCAGGTGTATATGCGTATACCATCCCCCACGCTCCAAGCACAAAGAGCGAAATCAAAACGCTCGCAACGAGAAGAAGAGCTGAACTATTCACCAGTGCCATGACGATTGACGAAACCGCCATTCCTCCAAAAAAGAACGTTAGTGATGGTTTTCTCCCAATTCTTTCAATAAGGATCACTGCGGTCAGATAGCCGGGCAGTTGCATGATCAACATAAAAAAGGTATACCAAAGGGAAGAAACGGGCGTCAGTCCCTTGGACATGAAGATCTTTGGCGCCCACGTGTAGATTCCATAATATACAAAACTTACAGAAAACCAGCTGATCCAGATCATTATTGTCCTTCTAGCCAGATCACTTTTGAACAATCCGAGAATTGGTTGCTTAGACTGTTCATGCATCTCTATCTCTTCTTCTATTTCTTTCCCCATTATTCTCTCCAACGCGACTTTGCCTTTTTTCATGAACTGATACTTGGGGCTTTCAGGAAGAAAGAAGGAAATCACCAAGAGTGGTACAGCGAAAATTGCAAGAAAGTAATAGGACCACTGCCATCCAAGGTTGTTCAAAGTCAACATGGTAAATCCACCAGTGATTATGCTTCCAACGGCCCAGCTTGATTCAAGAAGAGCGAGATACAAACCACGGATCTTTATCGATGAGAATTCAGTAAGATATGCGTTGACTACAGGAAGCAGACCACCATAGCCAATTCCGGCTACGAATCTTCCAATGGAAAAAGCTCTCATTGAAACCGAAGCACCGGTAAGCCCGGTTGAAAGACCTGCAATTAGCAATAAGATGAGATTTGCCCACTTCCTACCGAACCTATCGGAGATCATTCCTGAAAACAACGCACCGAGCAGCATTCCCACGAATACCGAACTTGCCATCATATTCTGACTGCCTGCAGTACCGGCAAGATCTTCCACGATCGAAGGAAGCGTCAAAGAGGTAATCATGACTCCTCCGGCCACCAACATCCACTCCAGCGAAGTCAGTAGAAGCATGCGCGTTCTCCTGCCCTTAGTTATATACTTTTGGATCACTTCATCAATGTTCATCAGAGCCTCCTTCAGGTAAGCAAGTAACCCTTTCTTTTTAGAATGCTTCTAATTCTTTCCAAAGACTCTTGAGAGTCAGCCTCGATTGTATGGAGATGAACTCCATCTTTGGAAAGACTGAGAAGAGGAACGGCATTTGATGCTTTTAGAGCAGCTATGAACCTGTTAAGGTCGTCTATCGTCGAAAGGTCTAGTTTGCCCTTCAGCTCTCCGTAAACTGCATGGATTACGCTTACATCAACTACATGGCCGCCAGCCTTAATGATTTCCCATAGTTCGTCATAGATTTCTTCTTCATCATGTTTCACCGATACAACCATTCTGAAGGTCCTTCTTTTGCTGAGAAGGTATCCCCTTGTTGTCGCGACGATACTGGATCCCTTTTTCCTCAGTTCGTCTATGTCCTTTACGATCATCTGTCTGCTGACACCAGTTTCGTCGGCGAGAAACTGTCCCTTAACAGGGACAGAAGAACCTTCAAGTAGATTCATAATGTATTTGTGCCTCTGGATCTTCTCTATCATTCTCACCCCCGGAAACAATTACATTATAGCAGCTACTTTACAGTAAACACCTTCAAAAAAATATGCCCCGGAGGACATATCAAACAAAGAAACATTCGTAAGAAAAAACCAACTGGTGGCAAGGGACGGAATCGAACCGTCGACACACGGATTTTCAGTCCGCTGCTCTACCTGCTGAGCTACCTCGCCATCAATCT
>JAFGAP010000132.1 GCA_016933635.1 Kosmotogaceae bacterium | reverse complement strand
GAAGAAAGTCGCTTTAGTAGCTTTGCTCCTTTTTGCGGTCTCACTGGGTTTCTCTACGCCTAAAGCGCTTATAGGTGGTGCTTTTGGTATTAATGCCACCAATCCAGTTTATCAGCCCGAGAGATGGGGTGCCGGTGCTTTTGATCTCTCTCTGCAGCTTCCGTTTACTGATAAGATTGGGGCCATGCTGAGTGCTCAGGTTGCAATAAGGTATCCAAGCAACAAGATAGGGCTTTTCAACGCCGATATTTATTTCCAGATCCTCGAGACACTCAATCTCAAGGTGAGGCTGCTTGTAAGTGTGGGTTCCGTTCAGGATTCCAACTTCGGAGAACAGAGTTGGGAGATCGGAATTCTCGATCTCGGAGCGCCGCATCTTGCAATCGGTGGCGGATTCCAGGTTATGACACCGATTTCGGATAAGGTCATCCTAAACGGATTTGCAAGGGGCTATAGAGTGAAGGATTACCAGACCCGACAGGAAGGTGATTTCCCGGGTGAAGATTACTGGCCACTTCCCGAGTTCTTCTCAGTAGGACTTGGAGTTCTATACGAGTTCTAATCAGGGGCTAAAGATACTTATTTGAGCAAGTTTATTTTGATCGTCTTTGTTCTACTTTTTTCTATTGTTAGTTTAGCGGTAACGGGTTACGACAAATTTCTGCATTATTCTGTAAGTTATTCCGCCTATGGCCTTTCAAGTTACTTCTTGGGTGACATAGGCGGTTTTGTTTTCTCCGCTTCTCTGGGGATGGGAAAGGAAATCTGGGATTGGTTTTCCGGGAAAGGCTTGGCAGAGTACGGAGATCTGATAGCCGATTTCGCTGGAATAGTCTCTGCCTACAGTCTTACCAGGCGTCTTCCGTATAGACCTTTTTTTGTATTCGTATTGGTGTTCTAGAATCCACTTAGTTCTGGAATGTCGCTCTAATCCAGTAACTCAACGGGAATAGATAGAGCGTGTTTTTTCGCAAGTGATGCCAGTGAGTCCCTTGTCTTCTGATCTAAATCTATGCCCGAAGTCACAGCTCTCTCTCTTGCCATAGCCTCTTTCTCTCCGTGGTAGTAGATTTTGTGGTGACCGTCGGCCTTCTTGCTTGAAATGACTCCATCCACTATGTGTTCGAGATGCTCTATAAGTGAAGATCGATCACCGAAGAGCTCCAGGCTAAAGCATCCGAAGAAGTGAGAGACACCTGCTTGAGAGCCGGAATAAGTTTCGGCACTCCATTTTCCCATAGAGAGACCGGCAGACAAGAGATCAACGAGAAGGGCCATACCATAGCCCTTGTGACCACCAAAATCCTCTTCGGATCCTCCCAAGGGAAGAATTCCTCCGGGGTTTCGATTGTTGAAGTTGTTCAGAACCCTTCTGGGAGAGGTTGTGTTTGTACCTGTTTCATCCACTGCCCAGCCATTTGGAATATCTCTTTCCAGCCTATCGTAAACCTCTAATTTTCCCCTGGTCACAACGCTAGTAGCCATATCCAGTATGAAATCCTTCTTCAATCCAGGGATGGCTACTGAAAAGGGATTTGTTCCTAGAACGGCCTCCTTCCCGAAAGTCGGAACGACGAGAGGGTAGCTGTTGGTCATCGCTATCCCCATCATCTTTTCTGAAAGCGCCTTTTCGGAATAATAGGCTGAGATTCCGTAGTGATTTGAGTTTCTGACCGAGACAAGGCCGATCATCGACTTTTTCGCTTTGGTTATTGCAAGATCCATCGCGTAGTTGGAAACACATTGTCCTGGGCCGCCCTTACCGTCGACTGTTGCCGAGACCGGAGTATCGTGTACTATCGTTGGCTTGGAATCGAGCAGGATGTTTCCGCTATCTCTTTCCTTAATGTATCTACCAAGTCTTGCGACACCGTGTGAAGGAATGGCACGCAAATCAGCTTCCAACAAAACGTCTACTATTTCATGAGCGACCTCTGTGTTGAAATTCTCGGAAAGAAGAATCTCTTCGCAGAGCTTCCTGAGGTTTTCATATGCTACGAGTCTCCCCATAATTATCTAGTCCTTTCAAAGTAGTTCCTTGCTATTTCCACATAAAGCCTTCGGGCCATATGGACTTCTTCAAGTTCCACATATTCGTTCGACCTGTGCGCCATTGAGGGGCTTCCGGGACCTAGTATTACTGTCTCAATCCCTTGCGATGCAGTGAAGGCGCCATCAGTAAAATAAGTCATCGTGATATCTTCTGCGTTCATAGCCATCTTCTTGAGAACTTCTTTAACAGATTCGGTGAGATTGCCGGAAGAGGAGAAAGACTCCCTGTTGAGCAATATGATTTTCTCTGATTGATTGTATTTGCTTAGAACGGAATCTACTAGAGCGATGATTTCTGAAGAATCTGTGTTCTCTGCAAAACGAATGTCGATAACACATTCGGCCTCATCGGGAACGGTATTTTCTTTCGATCCACCTCGAATGATGTTCAGGCTTTCAGTAAGCCCTTCTATTTTCCCTAGAACCTGAGAAAGCTCAGTGTAGGCACTGAAAAGCCTTGTAATTGCGTTAACTCCGTTTTGCGGTTGCGAACCGTGCGCTGATTTGCCTCTGAATTTCAGTTTAAGCCATATTGCCCCTTTTTCACCTGTTGCAAGTCTCAAGGAGGTAGGCTCACCAATGATTACGCCTGAAACTTCAAAGGTTTGGTGCTCGAGAAAATAGCGTATTCCTGAACAGCCAACTTCTTCATCACAGGTCGCAACGAGCGCAACATTCCCAGAAAAATTGCTGTCTTCCGAAAGATCTATTAGAGCTGCAATTAGGGCGCTTAACCCGCCCTTCATGTCTGCTGAACCCCTCGCAATCAACTTACCGTCCACAAGTTCCGGTTTGAAGGGATCCGAGTCCCAGTTTGATCCGGCCGGTACCACGTCCATGTGACCGGACAGGACAAGATAAGGTCTGACCGAGTCTCTATGAAGTCTTGCGACAACATTCGAGCGATTCTCTGCGACTCTTTGAATCTCGACATCAACGCCCTTGTCTACAAGCATTCTGTGAAGAATCACAGCGGCTAGATCTTCCTTTCCCGGAGGGTTTGTTGTGTTGGCGCTGCAAAGATCTAGCAGAAGTTTTTCAACTTCCTTATCGCTCAATTTCATAATTTGATTCCCACGTTCCAGATCGAGTAATCATCCTGTCCCAGAACCTCTGCTTTTGTCAGTTCTCCGTTTGCAACCCTCAATACAAGATCGAACAGTTTCTCGCCACTCTCTTCGAGAGTCTCCTCCCCATAGATGATCGCGCTGCAGTCGAAGTCGATATTCTCACCCATCTTCTTTGCGGTTTCTTGGTTTCCAGTAATCTTTATGACCGGGGCTATAGAATGACCAGTAGGAGTTCCCTGACCTGTTGTGAATAGCACAACTGTTGCTCCGCCGGCCACCATACCGGTAACGGATTCAACGTCATATCCTGGAGTGTCCATCAGATAAAGGCCGGGCTCAGAATCTACTGTCTCACCATACTCCTTTACACCAACTATAGGGACCTTACCTCCCTTTATCATAGCTCCGAGCGACTTCTCTTCGAGTGTAGTCAAACCTCCCCTGACATTTCCGGGAGAGATATTATTAGGGACGTTCTCCTTGTCAACAACGTCTCGACTATTCTTGACGCTTTCGTCAATCATTCTCTGAAGCATTTTGGTGAAGCGCTGTTTCATGGACTCATCCGACATTCTTTCGAAGAGCAAGTGCTCCGCTCCAACAAGCTCTGTGGTTTCAGATAGTATTACCCTTCCTTTCTTTTGAGCCAAAATGTCGGCGACCTGACCTACCACAGGATTGGCAGAAAGACCTGATGAGAAGTCAGACCCCCCGCACTCCATTCCCAGTATGAGCGATGACAGTGGGACTTCCTTGCGTTCGATTCTTGAAGCCTCCTTAACCATATCCTTTACAATCGCTGTGCCCCTTTCTATTGCTTCAACGGTTCCATAATCCTGAATCATGATTAGCTCGGCAGGTTTTCCATGGTTCTGGATTATGTCTCTAAGTTCGTGAGGGGACACTCTTTCACACCCTAACCCGACCACGAGAACGGCGGCTATGTTCGGGTTCAAAGCAGTGTTTATCAATGTCCTTCTGGTCTGTTTATAATCGTCGCCGAGTTGTGCGCAACCTTGATTATGGCTTGCCACAACTGATCCGGGAACTGCGGACGAAATTCTTCTTGCAACATTTGCCGAGCAGAGAACACTTGGTAGAACAAGAACGTGGTTTCTGACCCCTACGCTTCCATCACTTCGTAAGTATCCCTTGAAAGTCTCCATGGTTTCGGCTTAAGCCCGTTCACCTCCCTCGTTGATCTCGGTTCTTTCACTAACGACATTCTGGACGTGAACATGCTGGCCAGTAGAAATGTCGGCAGTTGCTACACCAATTTTGTTGTCGTATTTGATTATTCTCTCTCTCTTTCTGATGTCTCTAACGGCTACTTTGTGCCCGGAAGGAATTTCATCCTTTGCAACTATCGTTTCCACTTGAGAGACGCCCTTCACCTGGATCTCTTCACCTTCACCGACTCTCTCGAGCACTGTAGCGACATTATCATTAACAGATAGCAAGATGGCCTGTTTCATGATTACTCCTCCAATTCAACAAAGCTTCCTCTAGCAGCATATTCAACGTTGTTGGATCCAAGAATAGAGCAAATTATGTTCAATGAATGTATTAGATGATCTTCCAGTGCGTTCGAGGCTTTTTCCAGATCTCCCTCGAGAATTCC
This sequence comes from Kosmotogaceae bacterium, assembly GCA_016933635.1. Taxonomy (GTDB): domain Bacteria; phylum Thermotogota; class Thermotogae; order Petrotogales; family Kosmotogaceae; genus Mesotoga. Next base: position 2,575 of record JAFGAP010000132.1, on the reverse strand, counting down.
TTGAGCGATCTTGAAGTGTTCCTCCATTTCACAGATTATCCAGTCCTTCTGCTGTTCCAGAAGATAGTACTTTATAACGTTACGCATTCTCGCAATAAGAATCGAAATCTTGGACATCATCTCAATCAGGTATTCATTGTTGCAGTTGCTTAAAATCTCTCTGTGCAACCTATAGTCTATGTCATACGGGACGTTATTCTTCGTCTCTTCCGGTTCCGCAAGATGCTTTCGCATTCTTACTATTAGGTTAGATATCGTTTCCCTATCAATACGAAAGATCGAGTCGCTCAACGCAAGCTTCTCCAGCACAAGCCTAATTGGAAAAAGCTTCCTCACATCCTCTTCAAGAATCTCCTTTACGTAGAAACTCTTTGCAATTCCAGGTGCTACCAGACCGTCTTCCTTCAGCTTGTGGAGAGCACCCCTTACAGGAGTTGAAGAAACTCCATAGATTCTCTTCAGCCGATCTATCGTAAGCCTCGAACCGGGAGGAATTTCCAGCTCAACTATGCTGTTTCTAATTGATCTGTAGAGCTGGTGTTGGATTCCATGAAAATGGTTTGTGTCTGCCGATCTATTCAAAATGATCCCTCCTTGAGAATAGAGAACTCTCTCAAAAAGGTCCTGGTGTCATTAAGAGTTTCAATCTGATCTTCATCACAGAAGACCTCTACACTAAAGTTTCTTCTGTATCCAGACTGTGTCAACAAGTTGAGGAACTTGTGAAAATCTATCGTTCCTTGGCCAAGAGGTTTGTGATTGGAATCGGCAAGGTGAACGTGCCTTACCAATCCAATATTAGAGCTCACAAATGAAGAATCTACCTCTTCATTGAAATGGTCCGAATCGACGAGAATACCATAACTGCTAAGTCCTCGAGTCTCGAAGAACTCGGCGGTCTCTTGACAACTGTTCAGAATCGGACAGACGACCTTCCGGAGAGGTTCAAGTAGAACTGAAAGCCCTTCGAGTTCATTCAAAACGAAAGTATCGATTTCTGTAAGAGACTCGGAAAGCCGGTCGAGGGATTTCTGAAGGCCGTCCGACCATATTACACCTCTCAGTCTTCCGATATTTAAATCTACGCCCAGCTCATAAGCCTTTCTCGCCGCCGACATGAATGAATTGACAGCTCTTCTTCTCTCATTGACATCGATATGATTCAGATAGAGACCGGCCGTTCCTGCCATTTCCCCGGTGCACAGAAATATGCATTTTGCGGAGTGCTCACTCTCCAGACGTTTGACCTTCTCTATGTCTACTTTGCCCGGATCGGCTATCATAAGTTCAAAGGATCTGAAACCAGCTTCTACTAACGCCGGAATCGTTTCTTCAAGCTTCCCTGTAAGGCCGGTAACCTTTGCACCGGCCGGAATATCGTCATTGGCTACCATAAAACTCACTGCCATAAAGCTCACCTCATCCCGCCGCGCTGACAATTGCCATTGAAAGAGACGCCACTTTTGCAAATTCGTCATCGCTCCTTGAAGTAAGAACGACTGGGAATCCCGTTCCTAGAAGCAGTCCGGCAGTTCTCGATTTGCCAAGATGGACAAGTCCCTTTATGAGATTTGCGGCCGATTCGAGATTTGAACAGACCAGAATATCGGCGTCCCCCCCCACTTCCGATTGGATCCCCTTATTGAGGGCCGCCTCCCTTTTCAAGGCCGTATCGAGAGGCATAGGTCCATCCACAAGGCATTCCCCAAACTCGCCCCTTTCAGCCATTTTCGAAAGTACGGCCCCCTCAACGAGATCTCTATTCGTTACCGAGATTCTCTCGTTGATACCAATCACTGCAATCTTAGGACAATTCAAGCCTATCGATCTTGCAAAACCTGCCGCGTTTCGTAGTATTTCAGCTTTTTCTCTCAGATCAGGAGCTACGTTGACCGTTCCGTCTGTTATAAAGAGCAATTTTGGGTGATCCGGAATCTCCATACATGATATATGGCTTATCAACCTACCGGAAGCCTTTACATTTTCACTCCTGAACAGAGTTCTTAGAAATACCGCAGTATTAATATTTCCCTTCATTAAGACAGCTGGAGTTTCGCCATCTACTGCGGCTGCCGCTCGTGATGCGTCTTCCTCTTCCGTCTCACCTTCAACTATTCGAACCTCTTTCAAGAATCCTCGCGGCGTAATCCCGCTAATCTTTTCTAAACTGCCGTACATTGTAACTTCGATATTTCTGTTGGATTCAGCGATCGATCTTATTGCTTCAACGGTTGACTTATCATGTGGTTGAACGCAGAGTATCCTTATTTTTTTGTCTAAATCTTTAGCTTTATGCAGGAAAACGGAAAGGGAACTAATCATCTCTTTCACCTCAGTAATCCAGAGCCTCTTCAGATCCGCTAATAACTCTGTAGGCTCCTTCGGCAAGGCTTTCCATCTCGTATTCTCCCGGGAAAAGAAGAACTCTGAATCCCTTGAGTTTGGAAAGAAGCCTCTCCCTTACGTAGTCGCATTTCACCACACCGCCCGTCAAGGCAAGAGCATCCGGAAATCCATCAAAGACTGCAAGGAGACTATAAGAATACTTGGCAATGTTATAGATATATGCTTCGAG
>JAFGAP010000131.1 GCA_016933635.1 Kosmotogaceae bacterium | reverse complement strand
CGGCGAGGCCAGTTCCGGCTGCGCCGGGCAAACAAAGACCATTGAGAAAGAGCGTTGTGGAGAGGTTCGCTACGCTCACGAGAGAAGGGAGAAGTGAGGCTCGCTGGCGCGAGGAAGTGATGCTGGCGCTTTCGCGCCAGGAGGAAAAAACCAAAGAAAAAGAGAGCAAACTAAAGCAAATCTGATCAGGACGAACTTACTTTGTCATCCTGAAGTGCTCCTGTTCAGGATCTGGGCTTATTAAAGACCCAGATAGGGGGTTGGTAAGAGCAGAAGATCAGTTGCAAGTTCCAAGTTGTGAGTTGTAAGAAGGGCCGAGGTCGGTGTTAGCAGGTAGGGGGTTGGTAATAGCAAAGGAACTGGTTCGCCGTTAAACGGTTCTCCGAAAAGAACCGAGCGAGGATATGTTCATGGTTAAGATCAAAAACCACGAACACGAGATTCTGAATGGAGTTAAGTATGACGGTATGTGGCGTCTTGTGAACGCACTTGATCATGCCGTGAGGGAGCGTACAAAGCTGCATTTGTCCCAGAACGCAAAGCAGCTGCAGGAGGTGGGCTATTGCAGTAGTATTCAGAGTAATCATCCTCTATTCACTGATGAAAACATCGTTTCCGAGGGAATCGATTGCAACATAGAGCGGGAAGTCTTTAACCTGAACCTTGAATATTGCTTCAGTGCCGAGATCGTCGAAAGCCAGAGTTGTCATGTCGGAGATCCTCCCGGCCAGAGCGGCAGCAGCGCCACTGGGAGCCAGGAAATAAACCCTGCCGTACTCTTTGCAGAGCGATACAGCCTGCTTACTTCTCTTTCCCTTGCCTACCGTTGCTAGGACACCTTTCATAAATAGCATTTCAAGAAATAGGTCCATCCTGTTTGAAGTTGTAGGGCCGATAGCCCCGAAAGAGTCCTCCGTAGGTTTGGCCGGTCCGGCGTAAAAAATGATCGCCCCGTCAAGAGAGACAGGCAGCTTCTTGCCTTCTTCGATCATCTCTTTCAGTCGTTTCTGCGCGGCGTCCCTCATGATGAGAAACTCGCCTGAATAAGAGAGTTCGTCGCCGACGCGCAGTTCTTCAATCCTCAAAGATCACCCTCCCCTTTCTGGCGATATAGCAGTCCATCGCGAGTCCTACCGGCATTATGGCGATGTGCGTCGGATATGTTTCAATGTGCACCGAGTATGCGGTTATCCCTGTTCCCAGACCCTGATAACCTATCTTCAGATCGTTGACTTCTCGAAGTATTCTTTCTTCAAGAGCCGCGTAGTCCTTATCCAGATGCTTCTCATCGAAGGATCTGGTCAGCGCGAGCTTGGCAAGTACCATCGCCTTGTCGGAACTGCCACCGATTCCAATTCCCACCTTCAACGGTGGGCAACCCCTGGCCGCGCTCTCCCTAAGGGACTCTACAACAGTGTGGACCAGTTCGTCCACTGTTGCCGAGGGGTTCAACATGAAAAGCCGGGAAAGATTCTCACTGCCGCCTCCTTTAACCAGGAAACGGATTTCTAACTCATCTCCCCTTATAGGAAAGAGATGGCATATGACCGGCGTGTTATCACCTGTATTTTTCCTGTTCAGAAGGGGATCGGACACAATGGAGTACCTGAAAGGGCTATCTGTGTATACATTTTTGACTGCCGAATTCAACGTTTCTATTATCGGCTCTTCCAGAGCAACTTCGTTTCCCTGAAAGACGAAGAACTCGAGAAATCCCGTATCCTGACAGATAGGGAGTCCAGAGTCCTTAGCCATTGCTGCGTTTTCTCTCAGCACGCTTGAGAAAGGCCCGTCATAGAGATCGAGCAGTTCCACGATCTTCGGGTCCATTTCCGAGTTCGCCTTCGAAATTGCCTCTTCAAGGTTTCCGATTATTCTTTTCGCTGAAATCAAAGTCCCACCCCTCAACCCAGACCGTTGAACTCCTCCGATAAACGCTCCTCGCTCTCAACTACTTTCTTAATGAGTTCTTCCAGTGAGTGAGTAATCAACTTCAAATTCTCTTCCATCAAATCTACAACACTCTCCATGCCAGAAATCGAAGGTCCTCCGGGAACGCTACGGATTTGAACGAAGTGTCGCGGAGAGAGAACTGTCTCCAGCTCCTGATCGTCCATTTTCAAGGCCCTTCCCACCAGTTCAAGGAACCTTCGGCGAAGAGCTTCAAGAGAGTATCCCGACTTCACAAAGGCACTAGTCACGCCGTGAGCGGTTCTAAAGGAGATCCCCTCCCTCCTCACCAGCTCATCGGCCAGTTCCGTTGTTGTAGCACCGGTAGAGAGCGCTATCTCATCCACCCTCTGCTTATCTACGGTGACTTTGAGGAGCGTCTCTTGCAGCAATTCCAGCAAGCCCGACACCGTTTCGCAGCCCCTGGTGAAGCTTGCGACCGGCGCGTCGGCCACTTCGTTCACATCCTGGTAAGGCACGTTGTGGAAGAGGTCAATCAGGCTCTGGAAGTCGCCAGAGGCCATTCCTGACTGGATCCTTATATGCTCGATAATGACCGGATTTCTTTTCTGCGGCATTATGCTGGAAACCTGTACTAGTTCATCTGGAAAGCTTAACAATCCGACTTCGCAGGAAGCTTTGTGCCCCATGTCCGCCATGAGGCGCGTTATATCGTTGAGAATACTCTTGAACCACATCGAAGGATAGGTGAGCCAGTGGGAAGTGACAATAGCCTGGTAGGAGTTTGGCACCGGCTTTTCAAAACCAAGAAGATCCGAGACCAGCTGCCTGTCAATGTCGAAACCAGTCGTAGTAATCGCCGCAGCTCCAAGAGGACACTGGTTCACTACTCTGAGAGATGCGTTCAGCCCTTCGATGCCTTCCAGAAATTCGAGCATGAAAGATGAGAGATAGTGTGCGAGAGTCGACACCTGTGCAGGTTGTCCGTGGGTGTACAGAACCAGGAGTTGATCTTCAGATCCTTTGATCTTCTCGATCAAGTCACCGGCCAGCTTCAGCATCTGCTCAATGAGGGAAATCATCAGCTTTCTTACGTACAATCGGAAGACCGTCGTGTCCATGTCGTTCCTGCTTCTGGCCGTGTGGAGCGATCCAGCCCTTTCCCCGAGAAGATTTACTAGCTGTTTCTCGTAGTAGAAAAAGAGGTCCTCGACACCGTCAGGGAACTCTTCGGGTATTTCTAGCGTAGAATCGAGTTCGCTCATGGATCTCTTCAGTGCCGTTGCAGTTTCCGAATCGATTATCCCTTGGCTTGCGAGCATGACCAGATGAGCCCTGTTCTGTTGCCTAAATTCATGCAGAAAGGCTGCCACCCAGTGTTTGTAGGATTTTGCAAGCACGTGCTTTACGTATATCGGAGAGAATCCCATATTACCTCCCATTCAGAAGGTCGTCGATATTCCCGTAGACTACCCTTTCAATTTCATCGTCGGAATAGCCGACATTGATCATGGCTTTGTACTGCTCATCGAAATAGGACTTTGCGTAACCCCTCGGAAAATAGCTTGAATCGGTCCCGAAGAGTATTCTTTCCGGTCCAATAGTCTCTCTGTACTTTCTGAAAAGCATCTCAAGATTCACTTCGTAAGGCATCCATCTCATCCACTGGTTGGATCCACTCGTGTCGATATATACGTTGGGACAGGCCCAGCAGAGATTCAGCGTTTCAAAGATATATCCGCAACCGAAGTGAGGAACGATTATCTTCATGTTGGGAAAGCTCTTTGCCACATCATGTATTCTAAGCGGATTTATATTCACATGGTTGGCAATCCCCCCGGCAGAGCCCATAATACCAAAGTGAATCAAAACCGGAATGCTCTCTCGCTGAGCGACCTCCCAGACAGGATAGAGATCCTTGCTGTCAAGAGGCTTATCGACAGCCGGTCCAAGTATCTTGTACCCTTTCAGGCCCTGCTCCTTAATGGCCTTCTCCAGCAATTCTGGTGCATCTTCCAGGGAAGGATCATGATGAGCATATCCAAAGAACCTGTCGGGATGGGCCCTAACTATCTCCGACATGGCCTCGTTCCCGCCGGAAGTTACGAAGACCACCGAGATATCGTTCTTCATCGTCTCTCTGTACCATCTCTCTACCATTTCATCCTGAGAAACAATGGGTTCGGCTCCATCGAACTGCCATGCCTTTCTCCAGCGCGCCCTCTCCTGAACCAGCCATGGATGGATACTACCTCCAGCCTTTCCAAAGAGATCTGGAGATGGAAAATGAACATGAGAGTCTATTATTCGCATATCTATCACCCCTTTAATCCCGACATGGCGATTCCCTTCACAATCTGTTTCTGGAAGATAATGAAGAAGATTATCAGCGGTATGGTTGAAACGGCGGCACCAGTCATGATCAACTCCCACCTGGTCAGATTCTCGCTAGAGAAGTAAGACACTCCAACCGGAAGGGTATACATTTTCGGCGTCTGCGCCACTATTAGGGGCCACAGAAATGCATTCCAGTTGCCAACGAAATTGAAGATCGCAAGCGTAGCGAGCGCCGGCTTGACAAGAGGAATCACAATTCTAATGAATATTCCAAATTCCGAGACCCCATCAATTCTCGCAGCATCGATCAGGTCATCCGGTATCGTCGACATGAACTGCTTCATTAGGAAAACGCCGAACGCGCTGATCATACCGGGGAACATTATGCTCCAATAGGTCTCCATCCACCTCAACTGCCTTACCATGATATACCATGGAATAACTAGCATCTCCGTCGGAATCATGAGCGTGCTAAGAATGAGTATGAATATGATGTTTTTGCCGGGAAAAGTGTATTTGGCAAGCGTGTAGCCTATCAGCGAATCGAAAAAGAGAACGGATATAGTTGTCACAACAGCCACAATCATGCTGTTCAAAAACCACCTAGGAAACATTGAATAGTTGAAAATGTATTCGTAGTTGGCGATCGTTGGTTCATCCGGTATCAATGACATCTCATAGACCTCTTCTGATGTCTTGAAAGACGAAGAGAACATCCAGACAAAGGGAAAGACCATCACAATGGCGAAGATCGTTAAAAATATATAGGCAAAGACACTCGTTTTCCTGTCAATTCTATTCATGTATAAACACCCACCAATCAGTATTGGACTCGCTTGTTCAATACCAGCAGTTGTATCAGCGTTATACCCATTATTAGCATGAAAAGTATCACGGTTGCGCTAGAAGCGAGACCCATATCAAAAGATCTGAAGGCCTTTTGATAAATATATAGCACCAGGGGTTTGGTCGCATTCAGAGGACCTCCCGATCCCTGATCGGTCATGTTATAGACCTGCGTGAAAATCCTTAGAAACGTAATGCTCTGTGTAACCACGAGAAATACTGTAATCGGATTAAGGAGCGGCAGGGTTATTTTGAAGAAAGATTGCCTTGACGTAGCCCCATCTATTTTGGCCGCCTCCAGATACTCTTGGGGTATGGTCTGCAAACCGGCGAGATAGATAATAATACAGTATCCCAGATTGACCCAAACTGTAGTCACAACTATGGCCGGCAAAGATTGGTCCATGCTTGTCAGAAAGGGTTGAGCATCGAGACCGAAGGCCATAAGGATATTGTTGAGCACTCCCGCGGGTGGTCGCTGGTAGATCCATCTCCAAACCCAACTCACTGCTACTAGCGGTGTAATGTAGGGCATAACATAGAGTAAACGATAAAACCATTGCAGATGTCTAACCTTGTTCAGCGTCGCGGCCAAAAAGAGCGATAGGACTATCACAAGAGGTATGCCATAGGCCACGTATTTTATAGTATTCCAGAGAGAAGTCATGAATACCTTGTCTTTGAAAAGTTTGACGAAATTATCGAACCCGACAAAGTCCTTTTTTGGCGAAATCAGCCTCCAGTTAGTGAAACTCAGCCAGAAGGCGTATATCATTGGGTAGAAACGGACAACTATGTAGAAGACCAGCGGGATAGCCAGGAAAACATACGCAGTAACAATTCTTTTCTGACTTATTTTCATCTCTTACCCCCAAAGAGAATGGCCGTGGCAGTGCCACGGCCAGACACTTTTCAAATTACTCTACTCTTGACCAGAATTCGTCTATAATTGCTTGATCTTCTGCTGCTGCTTCTTCGAAAGCCTTGATAGGATCCATGCCCTGTATCCAGACCTTGTCGACGGCATCCATCAGTACCTGTCGTTGGCCGCTCTCGTCAACAAAGAACGTCGCATGGGCGTACTCCAGACCCTTGAGGAAAGGCCCGAATTCAGGATGATCGTAATAAGCGGCCGCAACGTTCGGGTTGGCTGGAAGTTCTCCCACCTGCTCAAGCCAGAGTGTTTGAGCGTATTCGGAAGTTATGAACTTCAGGAACTTGATCGAAGCGTCAAGCTTATCACCGGTCGCATTTGTCGTTATTGCGTGTGCCCAGAAAGAAGCGAAGTTTGATTTCACGCCGTTCATCGATGGAAGTTCCGTAACTCCCCAGTTGAGGTTCTCAAGAGGTCTGAAAGTTCCTAACCTGAAAGAGCCATCGATCGTCATAGCGGCTTTCAAAGATCTGAAAGCTGTAACGTCATCGTTCAGGAAGCCGGGATAGCCGACCTTGTCCTTGGTGATCAGATCAGTGTAAACCTTGATAGTCTCCGGTGCCGTCATGTGGTAAAGAACTGTTCTGTTGTCTGCGCTGTAGGGTGTTCCACCGAGCTGCCTTACAAGAACCTCTCTTATCCACTGGTGACCCTGACCGGATGGCTGCATAGTCAGGCCTTCCTGAATTATGTTGCCCTTGTCGTCATACTTTGTGAGCTTCTTTGCAAATTCAACCATCTCTGCGAAAGTCGTCGGAGGAACTTCTGGATCTAAACCTGCCTCGGCAAAGAGATCCTTGTTCCAGAAGAGTGCGAGGGATCTTACAGCCGTCGGTAGAGCGTATGGAATCCCGTCGAACTGGATTCCTTTGGAAACGAACGGGAAGAACTCACTGTTGAGATATTCGGGAGAGAATTCGGCTTCTGGAAGAGGAACAAGGTATCCCGAAGTAACATAAAGCGGAATCCATCCGTAGAAAAGAGTGAGAACATCCGGTCCGACTCCGGCAGGAACAGATACCGCGACCTTCTCGTTGAAATTCTCGTAGGGGAAAGTAACGTGCTCCACTTCAATTCCCGGATTCTGTTTTTCGAACTCCTCGATCAGCTGATCTACCAGTTTTACTTTTGTTTCATAGTAGTACTGCCAGTAAGTTATTTTTACCGCACCGGCAAAACCGGCAAAGATGACCGAAACAACCAGTAATAATAACAATGCTCTTTTCATTTACTACCCACCTCCAAAATTGTGATGTAGCTCACACTTCCATGAAGACTTTTCTTTGAACATTGCACACAGCTCCTAGCGAAACCCCCATCTCACCAAGTTCTCCACGCTTAAAAGTCACGCGTTCCAGTATTTCATCGGGAACTGTTCTCTTCAGTACCGGCATTATTAGACTGAGTATCCTGTCGTATTGGTTGTAACCGATTCCACCGGTTATGACAACAACATCCGGATCCAGCAGTGTGATCACATTTGCGATTACCACGCTGAGGTGCTCGCATGCAACCGTTACTATCTCTTTGAACCTGGGATTGACATCGGAATAATCGAACATCTGGGCGACAGTCGGTTCATTCTCAAATTCCGAAAGCAGTTTTTCGTCTGAAAGCAGCTTTTCAAAGGCGTACCCTGAGAACCAGCTTTCTAGACTTCCAAATACGAAGCTCAAGTTCTTCTCTCTGCTCCAATCCGTTATCATATAACCAATTTCACCGGCCACTCCGCTTGTGCCTTCGTAAAGTTCGTTGTTTATGATCAATCCGGCACCCGTCCCCGTGCCGAGAGCCGTGAGAAAGACGTTTCTGCATCCTCTTGCGGCTCCTGCCCACAGTTCCCCCAGAGCGTTAAGTGTAACATCGTTCGAAACGAATGTCGGAACCTCGAATCTCTCTTCGATATGGCTCCGCAGATTGACTTTTCGAAGACCGAATGCGGGCATATAGAAGATGCTTCCACTCTCAGGATTAACAGTACCCGGAACTCCGATCCCAATTCCCATGACTTTCGAGATCGGTACTTTCATCACCTCGAGTATTGACTTCTCGACTAGCTCTAGGAATGCCTTTTCGTAGCATATCGACTTTGTGGAGAACTTTGCTTTTTCGACTATTCTGCCGTCAAGATCCGACAGAATAGAGATCAGCTTGTTCCCGCCGACGTCGACACCAATTACGTACTTATAGTCGGGAACGAAAGATAAAAGCATGGGCTTCTTCCCACCCCTATTGGAACTCTCTCCCTCTTTTACTTCGACTACTGAACCCTGAGAGATGAAGTTGTTCACGACAACAGATACAACTGGTTTGCTAAGGCCACTCTTCCTGGATATGTCTGCCCTGGAAATCAGTCCCTCATTCCTCACTATTCGCATTATTTTTTCTTCAGTTTCACGTAAGCATCGACTCACTGGAATCACCTTTGTTTTGTTAAGTAGCTTAACTTACTAACATTATATATTGAATGGGCTCTTATCAAATAACGGGGATACTGGTGAGCTGAGCTGAATAAAAAGTGATAAAGACGAATAAAGTCAATTATCGTTAGTTTTCTCAATATTTGATACTTTAAAGAACCGGGGACCTTTGGGGCCCCCGGATTCTCTAACTGCCTCATTTCACCTTTGGTAAACTCAACATATTCGCGAAGACTCTGTAGCCGCCCGGTACAAGATAATCTAGCTGCCTGTACCACACGAGAGCAGTATAGATGTATGTTCCTTCTCCGTAGTTCGCAATCAACAGCGAACCTGGCTCGATATCTTCGCCGGGGTCGTCGGTGTCAATCAACGGAGTGTACTCAGGTGCCCACTCATTCGGGAAGTAGAGGCCTCTTTCCTGCTTCCAGCCCTCCCAGTCCGAATCTCCGATCACATTCGGCCAGTTGAAAATCGGGTGATCTGGGACAAGTATCTTCATCTCTGCTTCTTCGACGGTAACTCTGTTTCTGCTGATCGTGAAATCGTAGGGAGCCCAGCTACCGTAATACTCTCGAGTCTTATGATATTGAACGATGAGGTTGCCACCGTTGAAAACATACTCATTAAGCCTTGCCGAATTTGCCTCAATATCCGGCCTTGCTGTGGCCGCTCTCATGCCTATGACTATTGTGTCGTATTGACTGAGATCTCCTGAAGCTAGATCAGCCGGGCTCAGTTCGGTAACATCCACTCCCATCTGTCTTAAGTACACAGTATTGATATCCAGCCCGCCGTCTACATAACCGACCTTTAGATCAGCGGCAACTTCTACATCAATAACTGCAACATTGAAAACCGAAGGCTTGTAGAGATATTTCGTTTCGATGTGAGGATAAGCGATGATCTGGAAGCCTTGATTAAATACCTCACCATCAACTATTGCTTCTACGACTATTTCAGATTCGCCAAGAGGCGCGTTGGCAGGAATCATGAAATCAATCTGTAAAGTTATTGATTCATTCTCACGCCCAAGAATGAACGAAGTATCTTGTGTAACTAACTCCCATCCAGACGGGAGTTCAAGAACTACTTCTCCAGAGACTTCGTCCGGAGTATTGTTCTGAACCTTGACAGCAATTGATCTTTCGAGCGAGAATGAACTCGCAGGAGCCATCAACCTTTCAGGATCTGTGGATATCGAAACCTGCGGTACGACCCTGGCATCTGCAACCGACTCAGCCAATACGGATGTACCCGATACTTCCCATTCAGCGAATCCGGTGATTGGATTCTCATCAAAAGCATCGGTGTAGGGAGCGTCTTCGGCGGCAGTAACCGTAAACACTGTCTCGCAGCTTTGGTTGAAAGCTACGTCCTCGAAAACTCCTTCTCCAACTACCGTCCAGCCCTTCGGCGCGTCTAGACCCAGTTTTACTGAATCGATATTCTGACCTCCAAGATTCCAGAAGGACACGGTAACCTCTACGGTTTGTCCAGGAACTATGGCTGAGTCTTCAGCTTCTACAACCACTCTCGTTGAGAAAAGCTCGTTACAGGCAGCGATGAAATCTGCTTCTTTCATTGCAAGTCTCTCAAGTAATAGTGCCTTATCATTTCTGGTTAGATCGGCTTCCTGTGCAAAAGCAATTATCTCCCTAACTAAGCTTAGTCCTTCAAGAAGCTCTTCGCTGACCGAAAGAGGATTCATCGCGTCAAATCCCGCGACTATAGCGTTTGCAATTCCATTCAGTTCCAGCAACATCCCATCGAGATCAGAGATCAAAGCCGGTCCCCCTTCGATTCCATTGGATATTGCTTTCAAAGAGGTGTCAATGTTATCAAGAAGCGACGTCTCTTCAGTGCCAACGGTGCTTCTGAGCAGGACATATCTGGAGAAGGCATCTCCGAGTCTTCCGAGACTTCCTGACATTCCCTGGCACTTGTGGCTTCCCCTAGCAATAGAACCGATTTGCGAAGCCGAATAGCCAAGGATGTAGTTGTATTCTCCAGTGTTGATGCTTATTCCACCGGAGCCAGCCTGGTAGAACTTCGGAACGTCCCAAACCTGCAATCCTTCTTCCAGTTGTTCGGGATACATGTTGGGATCTCCTGCAGCTTCGACTGCCTTGGGAACAAGTACTCCACAGGCTTGATGATGTCCGTGACCACCAGTTGGAGCATGCCTACCCAGCACGATGACTGGTTTGTAGATTCTGATAAGTCTTACCAAGTTTCCAATGATTGTCTCTTCATCCCAATTAGGATCATTGAATGTTTCTTCGGCCGTTTTCGAGTAGCCGAAATCGTAAGCACCGAAATCCAGTTGCTTGCCCCCATCAATTTCCCTAGCAGATGCCAGTTCTTGTGATCGCAAAACTCCAAGAGCATCATAAAGCTCAGGACCGATCACATTCTGACCACCCTGTCCCCAGTTGGAAACAAGATAGTAGCTGTCGAGATGAAGATTCATGGCCAGATGCGCAATTAAACCATTGTCCTCATCATCGGGATGTGCTCCTACCATAAATACCGTACCAAATACAGGAAGTTTCTGGAGCGCAAGTATTGTCTTTGCGAGTCCAGTTTCAGATAGTGCTTCAAACTCATAGCTCTTGGCGAGGCCAGCAAAAGCCATCATGCACAAGAGCACCAGTAAAATCAGACCTTTCTTCATAACTCATACCTCCTTTTTTCTAGCGACGGACTTACTTGGAGACGGGGAAAACCCAAACTAACTCACGTTAGTAAACTTTCCTAACTTATTACATTCATAATTATACCTTAACCACAACTCTCTAAGGAAATGAGAGAATTTTAGTTTTGACTTAAGAACAAGGCCTCATGTATTGATTTTGGAAGAATGAAGGTTCTAATTGATTCAATATGTCTCGTTTGACTGTTGTCGCTATACATGTATTCGAAATTGCGCATAGATGTTTTTCGTTCTCTCATTCTAAGTAGATCTTACGGTTTCTGGATCAGCATTGAGATAATTTCGACAAAGGCTTCGAACAATCCGCTCTGATGATGGCGGAGCTTCAGCTACTACCTATACATCTGATTCCAGCCGAGAGGAGATTGCCACAACCCTCTCCTAAGTATGAAGAAGAAGAGAAGTTCACTTCAGTTTGTCAGCTCAGTACTCATGATAGGCCTGTTTTTTCACAACTTTGACAGCACTCGCTCAGTGCATTTCCATCATGATCCTAGGCCTTTGGAATCACATTTTTTTGTGAAGGCTTGCGAAATGTAATAACACCCCGGAAGTTAACATCAATAACACATCACCTTGTCTTCACACCCAAGCATGCCATCAGATAGGAGCAAACTGCTATGATTCCAACACTCATCTTGATATAGCGAACGTAAGGAGCACATCGTTTTCGCGATGCCCGGAGAAGCATCAAAAGATCAGTTGCAAGTTCCAAGTTGTGAGTTGTAAGAAAGGCCGGGGTCGGTGTTAGCAGGTAGGGGGTTGGTAAGAGCAAGAACAGAAGTGATGCTCGCTG
>JAFGAP010000130.1 GCA_016933635.1 Kosmotogaceae bacterium | reverse complement strand
TGCAGGAATGAAAGGGCAAGCACTCTTATGAAGGAGATCGAGGAGAGAAAGGATCTCTTGATTAAGAAATCTGTATGGATCTTTGGTGGAGACGGATGGGGCTACGATATAGGTTATGGTGGTCTCGATCACGTGCTTGCGTCCGGAGAGGATGTAAACGTTCTCCTCTTTGATACTGAAGTCTACTCGAATACCGGTGGTCAGTCTTCGAAGTCCACTCCGACAGGTGCGGTAGCGAAATTTGCCGCTTCGGGAAAGAAGACGAAGAAGAAGGATCTTGGTAGAATGGCAATGACCTACGGATATGTCTACGTGACGCAGGTTGCAATGGGCGCAGACAAGAATCATGTTGTCAAGGCCATTATAGAAGCCGAGAAATATCCTGGCCCATCTCTGATCATTGCATATTCACCCTGTATAAACCACGGTATAAAGATCGGAATGGGTAAGACTCAAGAGCAGGAAAAGAGAGCTGTAGCTTCAGGTTACTGGCATCTTTACAGATATAATCCACTCTTGAAGGAACAGGGTAAGAATCCCTTCATTCTTGATTCAAAGGAACCGAAAGAATCATTTATCGATTTCTTGATGGGCGAGGTTAGATACAGCGCACTGAAATCAACCTTCCCGGACATCGCCGATGAGTTGTTCAAGAAGGCCGAAAGAGACGCTAAGGAAAGATACGAGATTTATAGAAGGCTTGCCTCTGAATAGAGGATTCTAAATGGGCGGGTGGTGATGAACCACCCGTTTCTTGAAGAAGGTACCGGTCATCTGTACTCAGATTTACTGAAGGAGGTTTCAAATGAACGCAATTGATTATGCATTGAAACTGGAAAAAGACGGTAAGGCTTATTACACAAAACAGGCTCAATGTACGGAAGACATACAGCTTAAGAAGCTGTTCGAAATGCTCGCAAATGATGAACAGAGGCATTATGAGATCATAAGTGGATTCAAAGACAAGAATTACGAGTACAAGGGCACTTATACTTTCAAGACCACTAGAAATATGTTTTCTGAAATGCTCAATGATAAGAAATGCTTTGAGGTTGATGCTGCAAATCTTGAAGCTTATGAGCACGCGGTTGAGATGGAAAAGGAAAGTGTGAAGCTCTATCTTGATCAGGCAAAGCAAACAAGTGAACCATCCGAAAAAGAGATACTGTTGAAGCTGGCTGCGGAGGAAAACAAACACCAGATAATTCTAGAGAATCTGATGGATTTTGTTAGAAAGGGTTTAGATTGGACTGAATCCCCTGAGTTCAGCCATTTGGAAGAATGGGACAAGTTTACGGATCTAGACAAGTATTGATTTGCTTCTACCTTTTTATAAGGAAAGACCGGGACTTCGTCCCGGTCTTCTTAACTCAGGGGTAATCCATGTCGCCTTCGTTTGCCTTACATTTTAAAGGGGTTGTGCCTGTGGTTTCTCTGGTCTCTGATAATCAGACTTGATACCCGAGAAAAAGGTTCAGTCGGTAAGAAGTTTTTCCGCTTTTTGAAGATCCTCAGGAGTATTGACCCCCAGAAATTCCTCTTTATTGCTTGTTGAAAATCCGCATATAGACTTGTTGTCTGCCAATGCCAAAGAAACAATATCTGCAATGTAAATTTCTCCAGTCTCCTTGTTTGGCACAAGTCTGTCGATGTATTCCCGAACAATCTCCTTCTTGATAATTATCGGACCGATATAAAACTCCCAGGGAGGTGGAAAGTCAGGGATCTTTCTTTCTTCGAAGGAGACGATTTTGCCATTTTCATTTCTTTCGACCAGAGCATAAGGGAATTTTTCCCGGGTGATTCCAGAAAGAAAAGTAATGTCACAGTCACTGTTCATGTGAAGCTCAACCAGCGATTTCAATGATTCCCTTGCGATAAGAACGAGATCAGAGTACATCACTAGAATGTCTGAGTTGTCCGGGATCAGGTTAAGGTTCCTCTTCAAAGCGTCCGCGGTTCCTTTGGGCGAGTCCTGATAAGCTAGAAGAGTATCCTCATCGAGCACTTCTCTGAATTCCTTTTCAAAGTCCGGATTGATCACAACAATTGAGCAACTGCTTTCACAAAAAGCCGAAACCTTTTTCAAGATGTGAACTATCATAGGTTTTCCCTTTATTTCTACCAATGGCTTGGGAACCTCAGACTTCAGTCTCTTGCCTTTTCCGGCGGCGAGAATTACAGGAACTAACACATCAATCCCCCCTTCCTAATTATGATAACACTTCCATCTTACGGTGAATATTTGCGTCCTTTTCTTTGTAAGGGCGTTGCCAAGTGTCATGTCTAGAAGTCTCTTTGAGTTGGCCTTGCATTGATTCTATGAAAAAATCTGTGAATAAAATGATGACATTACTGAAAAGAGTGGTGGACTTAGGCGACCTATTACTAATAGGAAAGGTTATAATCTTAACTTAAGGGAGGTTGAGGTTTGGTGGAGTATCTGGATTTGTCCTTAAGATTGTTTTGTGCTCTCGTTGCAGGAGCGCTGATAGGTGTCACAAGGGAAAGGATTTATAAGCCCGCCGGTCTCAGAACTCACTCTTTGATATGTGTTGGAGCCGCTTTTATAACTGTCCTCTCCACAACTGTTTTTGTCACCGCAGAGCATGGTGATCCGGGAAGAGTAGCGGCACAGATTGTCTCGGGTATAGGATTCCTGGGAGCTGGAACAATCCTCAAAAAAGGTTTTTCCGTCAAAGGATTGACCACGGCCGCAACACTCTGGGTAACGGCTGCTGTCGGGATGGGTTTCGGCAGCGGGGAATACTTACTCTCGTTAGTAGTGACGGTCTTTGCGTTGCTTATAATTCTTTTCCTTAAAAGGATTGAGTTGTTTATTGGAGGGAGAAATCTTCCCAGAGTTTTGATAGTTGCGGAAAACAATCAGGAAACGTCTAGGAAAGTCTCCGAGTGGTTCAAGGATAACGGATTGACGGTCGAGTCAATGGAAATAGAAGAGGACGATGAAGTCCTCAGTCTTCTAGTTGAGGTTAGCAAAGGAGATGCCATAAAGGTAAAAAACATTATGGTGGGTCTTTCTAGATTGAAGGGTGTCAAGAGCGCAGAGCTTCGATGACTTCTATTTTCTTGGACAGATATGGTCTATCCAGAGCTCCTGGCCACCTATCGAAAAAGATGTTATCGTTCCCTGGAGATTGAGTACTCCTTTAGAACCGCTTACGCTTGTAAGGGTTACGCTAACCCCTCCAATTACCTTGCCGTCGATGTCTGAGAAGTCCTGGACGTTTTCGAGAATGCCGTTTATCTCGACATTGATGTTGCCTCCATATTCACCGTAGTAAAGGATCAGACCCGACGGGTTGACCGGGAACTTAAAGGAAACAGTGATGTTGTTCAGGTTGACGTCCTTCCCTGAATGACCTGCCATCCCGCCGTTGGTAACAGTCATCACACCATTGGGAGTCGGAGTGCCATTTGACCATACGAATGGCTTCATATCCATTCGAGTTGTCTGCTCAAAAAGGGTATCGCCATTGTAGTACTTTGTCCCAACGGTTGATCCCTCGAAATCAACACATCTCAGCACTAAGTAGCATCCAGAAATAGCAAAGACAGAAATAAAGACTAACAAGAGAACAACTATTCGTTTCATGAAATCGCCTCCCCTGGAATCTGACAAAGACTGAAGTAGGAATGAAAGAAGGAATGACTATGACGTGACCATTATAACCTTATGATGGTGGAGGTCAAAGAAGATAAAACAGTGTGTTTTCAAGACATGTGTTTCGATTGCTGGGATTTCTTTCAGCCAGTATCAGGATCCGAAAAGATAAGGACATCATTTCTTTCGTAAGACAGTTACATCGGTTGTTTGATTGGGTGAAGCTATTTAGTGATGTAGAATCTATAGAGATGTATCCCAGAACTGCTCTTGGAGTCGCTCATTTTCTCTTTATTCTTGCTAGTAATGACGTGAATTTGATTGAGACGCCCTGAATAATGTAGGTAGTTCTCTTGCTTATTCATGTAGGGAAGAGCTCTGTGTTTTAAGAGATCGTTTCTTACTTATTTATTTGCATTTTACTCATATCTTCTCAGAGAAAGTGGTGTAAGATGTTTGCCGGAAGGGACGTTTTTCTACCTGGGGACGAAGATTTGACAACAAGGGATTGCTTTCTTTTCATGTGTGAGGCCGCCGGAATAAGTGTCGTCACTCACGCAAGGTCTTTTTTAGGGGGAAGGAAACCGCCGCCCGATATTTCAAGATTGCTCAGATGGTTGTGAGAAAGGCGAATGAATGTCATTACTGAAGCGAACTACCGGGAGCCAGACTGGATGATCATGGAGTTTGAGGAAGGAGTTCTTTCAGTCACTTCGGGAAGTGAAACTACCAGAACTCAGCTCATAACTAAGAGATCTGTTGATTCCTGGAAGCGTGAAAAATAGCAGTGATTGAAGAGAGTGATAGTTTTGAAGTTTGCAGATAAAGACTTGATAGTCGTAGGTGCAGGAATAGCGGGAATCCATGCCGCTATTGCCGCTTCAAGAAGAGGATTAGATGTTATGCTTGTTGAAAGGAACGGCTCAGTTGGTGGTATTTCAACAGTTGGCCTTTGCAGTCCCTTTATGAGATTCTGGCTTGGAAATGAGTCGCTTGTCTCGGGTATTTTCGAGGAAGTGCTTTTCGATCTTCACAGGCGCGGCGGACTACTGAGGAATTCATTCGATTCGGAGATTTTGAAAATAGTCTATTTGGAGAAACTCAAAAAGGCTGGAGTAATGCTTGCGCTGCACTCGATTCCGTCAAAAGTAATTTCCACAGGTAGAACCATCATGAGGGTGAGTTTTCTCTCTTCTTCGGGATGTATGTTCTCGGGCAGGGCAAAGATGTTCATTGATTCAACGGGCGATGCCTCACTGGCGAAAATGGCGGATGCCACTCTTCTATCGGGGAACGATGATGGTAGAAACCAAGCCCTGACGCTGATGTTCACTATGAGCAACGTTGACTTTGAGAGAATTAGAGAAGATGTACGTTCTAGAAGAGAGAATTTCTTCAAATGGGTATCACCTGACTCGAACCCTCTTTCCGTTGCAGGCTATTTTGAAGAGGTAGATGAAGCCATAAAGAAGGGATTTAATAGACTGCACGATTACTTCTTCTTCATTGAACTACCTGGAACCGGCAGGGTTTCGGTAAATACCACGCATTCGTTTGGAAGGGATCCAACAGATCCCTTTGCTCTAGGCCAATCAGTAACGGAATGCATGGAACAGATTGATCAACTCCTTTCCTTTTCCAGGAAGTACGTTCGTGGTTTCGAGGAGGCAAAGATCGAAAAGATAGCGGGCGATGTTGGAGTTCGCGAAAGCAGAAGGATAAAGGGCTTATATGTTTTCACCGGAAGTGATGTCAGAGCTCACAGAAAATTCGAAGATGGTTTGGTTAAGGCCACTTACGGAATAGACATACACTCTGCCGAAACCCAGAAGATGACTGAAAAAGTTAAAAACAGTGTTCCCGAATACTCGGACTACTACGAGATTCCCTTGAGGGCACTTGTCAGCAGTGAATTCGATAATCTCTTCACGGCTGGCAGATGCTTTTCAAGCGACTTTGAAGGACAAAGTGCGGGGCGAATAATGCCAACGTCGGCCGGAATGGGCCAGGCCATCGGTATGGCATGCGCGTTGGCATTGGAAAGTGATAAGTCTGTCAGTACACTTTCAAAAAATAGGATAATTGAAGGACTCATTGAAATAACCGATAGGGAATCTGAACATTCTTTTGAGAGGATTCTTAGGGAGGGAGTTTGAAAACAGATCGCCCTGCTTCTTGTGTCAAGCGTCAATTTCAGAGGTGAGTAGATGAAAGCTCTAGGAAAGGGCATAGGCGGTACTATCATAAAGACGGCGGTTGTGGCAAACTTGGTAGAATTCAGTTAAAGGAAGAATCATGCCATCAGTAAGGAACTCAAAAATCAGGTTCTCGCAATTATTACTGAAGGGATCTCTTCAGAGAGCGTTTCATCTACAAGAATAGGGACCGCAGGGAGAGTAAATCCTCGCTCAGCCAAAATCTATCTGGCAACAGACAACCTTCACAGCTGGTCGGGAATTCCTTTGAAGGAGATGGTGGAAAGAGAGACCGGACTCAAAGCCACCGTGCTTAATGATTCAACAGCGGCTGCTTTTGGAGAGTGGAAGATCCGCTACCCGCGATACTCATCACTCGCTATGTTAACTGTTGTGACCGGCCTCGGTGGTGGACTTTTTCTTGATCGCAGGTTACTGATCGGCGCCAGAGGAGAGGCAGCGGAACTAGGCCAAATAATACTACATCCAGATGGGAGAAACTGCGACTGTGGAAAAAAGGGTTGTGCCGAACAGTACATATCTTTGACAGTCGCTCACAAAGAGATAGAGTCTTTACTTGGCATTAGTGTAAGTCGTAGAGATCTGATAGAAGGATATGTCCAAGGAAAAAGCGAATTTGTGAAAATCATGAGAGCAATTGCAAGGGAACTTTCATTAATTGTGGATTTGGTATTCCTTGCTGTTGATCCAGAGATTGCTGTAATCGGAGGAGGAGTAAGCGAGTTTGGAAATGGATTTTTGAGCGAAGTGAGAAAGGAGCTGGATTCACTTTCAAGCTCATCACTCTATGAAACCAATAATGTAGTTGTGACAGGGTTAGAAAACAATGTAGGAATAATTGGAGCGACTCTTTACTCTATGGGGATTGAAAAAATGCGTATTAGATAGACTATTGGAACCAAATGTAGTGCTTAAAGATTCTATGAAGGGACAATCTTTTGAGGTGTTTAGATGATGAAGGCGCTTGTTCTGGGCGGAGGTGGGGCAAAGGGTTTTGCTCACGTAGGAGTTATTCGGGCGCTAGAAGAAAAGGGTTTTGTACCGGATTTGATAATCGGGGTAAGTGCCGGTGCACTCGTAGGGGCTGGGTATTCTTTGCTGTCAGATTCAAAGAGACTGTGGGAGATCTCTCTTGGAATCTGCAGAAAGGGTAAGAAGCTGCTCCGCTTCGCCAATTCAGCCGCAAGAGGAAATAGAGGTTCGTTTTTCAATGCAGCTACTTGTCTACACATGAACACTTTCAGAGCAGCGATCCCTTATGGATTATTCTTTGGTGCGCTGAAGAAGCATATGAAAGGGTACAGATTTTCTGACATAAGAATTCCCTTCAAATGCGTTTCAACCATAATGGATTCCGGTGAGTTATTCGTTCACGAAGAAGGAAGTATTTTCGAAGCGCTTAGATCTTCAATGGCGATTCCCGGAATTTTCGCGCCTTCTAGGCACAAAGGCTTCTCTCTTGCCGATGGCGGGATTTTGAATAATATTCCTGTCAGCTTAGCTAAGGAAGAGGGCTGTAGTCTAGTGGTAGCCGTGAACCTTTCTATAAATAATAGAAAGAACGAGATCGATACTTCAAATTCTATACTGGAAACAATCGACGGTTACAAAGCCGAAGAGTTTCAACGTAGGGAACTGGCTGTTGCTGATGTTGTCATTACACCATTGACCAGAAGAAATGTTGGTTTGCTTGACTTCTCATCATGTATTGAACTCATGAATGAATCTTATGAAGAAACATTGAAGTGCAATTTCGTTGGAGTAACCCAGTGAAGATACATGTAGGTGGTTATGGTTTCCAGGGACTTGCCTCTATAGAATACCTTGAAGATTTCGAGAGCGAAAGTAGAATGGTCTTGAACGGACTGGCGGGTTATTATGTAGCAGTTGAGAGTACCATGGGCAAGAAGGAAGCATTGCATCGGCTTTCAAGTTTCGTGAATGAGTTTTATGTCACGATGAAAGTTATGGATGGTGGCGCGCTTTCTTCAAAAAAAAGACTGAGCGGCAAGTTGGAGCGCGTTCGCCACTGTCGTATATGGTCCAAGAGTAATCATATCTATGAGATAGCTGCAAGGGATTCTTATCTCGAGGGAATTGCGGGAAAGACAGAGCTTTGTGCTGAAGCATTCAATCTCGAAACAAGGAAGGCTGAGCTCATCTGCGGCGACATAAGAGAAGTCGCAGCCGCCTGCATTTCCATCCCGGGACTTTTCGTTCCTTACAACAATGT
>JAFGAP010000129.1 GCA_016933635.1 Kosmotogaceae bacterium | reverse complement strand
CAAGGGGAATTTGAGCATACTTAACTCGACGATTCCGGTAATTTCCGACATCTTATTTGGCTCATGTTTCTGAATCCGGAGTCTCTTTCGCACAAACAATGCCTGCGAAATCACCCAACACCTAGTTTGAACTCTACTAGGTCACTTCTAATTTACTTTCTTCGAAACCGAATGGATAATTGGAAGCATGCACGCTACTGTTTCACATTAAGCGGTTATTCATAAGCAAAGCTGTATCATCTTAGCAATCTGGAAGGACAAAACTTCAAAGCACTTCTCCCAGATAGAAAAAGGAAATTCGGTATTATAAGAATCCCTTTGAAGCTCAAGACTTCGGAAGGATATTGCTTGACCTACATAAGCAAAAGGACTTTGACGATTTTTGCAAGGCTTCAGATGAGAATCAATCTACTTCAGTTCCATTGTAGGCAGTCATGACCCTTCGAATATCACCGGAGATAAGCTCCTTTGCAGCGGATACAGCTAAGTCGATTACCTTGCTAACTTTCTGGTATTCATCATTGCTGAAACTGCCGAGAACATAATCTACCATATCTCCATACTCAGGAAGGGGTCCCACACCGATTCTGATTCGTGGGAAGTTCTGAGTTCCTATCTCCGAAATCACTGATTTCAGACCGTTGTGCCCAGCATCTGAACCGCTTTCTCTTATCCTCATCCTACCAAGAGGTATCCATACATCATCATAAACTAGAACTAGCGTATCTTCTTTTTCGAAATTGAGGTCTTTCATGAGAAGTCTTACAGCTACTCCGCTCAAGTTCATGAAAGTAAGAGGTTTTGCAATATAGACTTTCTCTTGGCTTTCAAGAAGATGGGCTTCATACAGCCTCTTTTTCAATGTCTTCCTGAGACCGAGTTCAGCCATCTGATCTATGAAGAGAAAACCCACGTTATGTCTTGTTAGTACATAACGTGGGCCAGGATTTCCCAGTCCAACGAAGAGAAACACTCTTACTCCTCTTCTTCTTCTTCCTTCTTACCCTTGTTTATTACCTCGGGCTCAATATCCTCTTCAAGTTCCTCTACTTCTTCCTCTTCGACTTCCTTGACCGCTCTCGGAAGGGCTATAAGCATGATCGCGTCTTCATCATCAAGCAAGGGCTTGATTCCCTCGGGAATTTCAAGATCTCCAACTCGCAGAACATGACCAACATCAAAGGAACTTACATCAACATTGATCTCTTCCACAATATCCTTGGGAAGAACTGAAACCGGTAGTTCATTGATGATATGATCAACTATTCCACCTTTTTCAACGCCTATTGGAGTACCCTTCAATCGGATTGGAATTCGCAATTCCATCTTGTGGCCACTGGAAGGAACATAGAAGTCTAAATGAATGACCGAGTCGGTTACTTTGTCTCTCTGAACACCCTTGAGAAAGGTATGATATTCCTTTCCATCGATTGAAATAACCACTGATGTAGTCTCGGCAATCCTGTTCATGATTCTCAAGATCTCTACCTTATCCAGACTAACAGAAACTGTCTCCAGTTCAGGTCCATAAACTACCGCGGGAATCTTTCCCTGATTCAGCAGGCTCTTTGCTTTCATTTCACCGTTGCGCAGTTCAGCAACGAGATTTATTTCGTGCATTTGTTTCCCTCCTCTATCTGAACAAAATACTCACCGAAAGATTCTTTCTTACACGGGTCAGTGCCTCTGCCAGAAGCGGAGCGATGGATAACATCATTATGTTATCTGGAAGGTCATCATGAAATATTGTATCCGTTATGAAGACCTTCTCAATCGCTGATTCGGCAATTATCTTCTTAGCATCTCCGGAGAAGACACCATGAGTTGCACATGCAAATATCTTGTCTGCGCCGTTGGATTTTAGCATCTTTGCCGCTTCTACTAATGAACGACCGGTGTCAATTATATCATCAAAGATTATTGCTGTCTTTCCCTCGACATCGCCGATAATGTGAACTATTTCCGCAACGTTGTCCCTTGGTCTCCTCTTGTCCAGAATCGCGAGCGGTACGCCAAGCTTTGCAGCAAATTTGCTTGCGCGTTTTACTCCACCGATGTCCGGTGAAATTACCGCCATCTCATTTCGGTCAAAGGCACCCTGACTGAAGAACTTCAAGAATGCAGGAAAAGACCAGAGGTTGTCAACGGGTATGTCGAAGAACCCCTGTATCTGTTCTGCATGCAAATCGATAGTTATCAAACGGCTTGCTCCCGAAGTTGTGAGAAGATTTGCCACAAGCTTAGCAGTTATTGGATCCCTACCTCTTGCCTTTCTGTCCTGCCTTGCATATCCATAGTAAGGGATCACGGCGGAAATAGAATGAGCTGAAGCTCTCCTGAAAGCATCTATCATTATGAGGAGCTCCATCAGATTCTCGTTTGCAGGACTGCATGTGGACTGAATTATATAAATATCATGGCCCCTTACAGTCTCATCGATTTTCAGATTGATCTCTCCGTCCGCAAATCTCTTCGTCCTGCAATCTCCAAGTCTGATTCCCAAGTAATTCGAGATTCTCTCTGCCAGCGGTAGACTTGCAGAGCCGGCGAATACTTTCATCTCGTTAGTCTGATACGGCATCAGCTATTCTCCTCCTGCCCTCTATTATTTGAATACTTCCCCTCTTTGACGACTTGCCTCGCTCTACCGAATGCAAGTGAGTCGGGTGGGACATCCTCGGTTATCGCTGAACCGGCAGCAGTCACAGAGTTTTCTCCAATTCTTACCGGGGCTACAAGCGAAGTATTGCTGCCAATGAATGCCCCATCTCTGATCTCTGTCCTGTGTTTCCTCTTTCCGTCATAATTACACGTTATCGTTCCAGCACCGATATTAACACCCTCACCAACATCCGTATCGCCAAGATAAGTTAGATGCTGTGCCTTTGATCCCCTGCCGAGAATTGTCTTCTTCAGCTCCACAAAGTTGCCAACATGTGCTTCGTTCATTACTATAGCCCCGGGTCTTAACCTGGAAAGAGGCCCGACTCGTGCACCAGAATGGACCTCTGCATTCGATACTTCTGAACGCAATATCTCAACGTCGTCCTCGATAACTGAGCTGTCAATTCTTGTTAATGGCCCAATAGAGCAGCAATTTCCGATTCGCGTCTTTCCTGAAAGGAAAACCATGGGTTCAATGACTGTGTCAACACCGATCTCGACTTCTGGACCAATATAACAGGTGTCAGGATCGACTATCGTGACTCCGTTTCTCATATGTTCTTCATTAATTCTCTTCTGAGCGATCTTATTTATCTCGGCCAGCTGAATTCTGTCATTAACACCAAGAACTTCCTGAGCATCTTCAACAACTATAGTATCTGCTCTACCGGCAAGTGAAATCGTATCCGTGAGATAGTACTCATTCTGATCGTTATCGTTCGACAATCTTCTGATTGCTGAACTTAGAAAACTCCCTTTGAAAGCATATATAGCTGAATTCACTTCATCAATCATTCTCGTTTCCGAATCGGCATCCCTGTGTTCCACTATTCTTATGTTTTCTCCGTCTTTGACAACTCGTCCATATCCAGTCGGATCGACAGGCTTCATGGTAAGGAAGACAACATCAAAATCCCCTTCAATCCTCTTTGAGACAAGCCCTTTCAGCGTAGAAGGCAGAACTAGCGGCTCATCTCCCGCAATGACAATAATGTCTTCATCGTCGAGATAATCAAGTGCCATCATTACAGCGTGCCCCGTTCCAAGTTGAGGACTCTGCCTAACCGAAATGATATCCTTATCAAGAACGGCTTCAACCATTGCTGCCTCGAAGCCGGTAACCACAACGATTCTATCTGAACCGGCCTCTCTTAGTGAAGAAATAACCCAATTGATCATTGGCCGGTCAAGAATCTTGTGAATCACTTTCGGGAATCTTGATCTCATTCTCTTTCCCTGGCCAGCAGCCAGAACTATTCCAGTCATCTAGTACAACCTCCCCGACAGGTTACTTCATTACGTTCACGGCATTATTATATAGCACTCTAGTGCAAAAAGGCAGAGTACAGAATCAAGCAAAACACTAATCTTGTTGTTTATTCAAATAGTGAAGAGACTTCCTTAAGTTGTTCGATTATCGGGATGTTCTGTGGGCAAAGCTCTTCACATCGTCCACACTCGACACAAAGTGAAGCTCTGTTCTCTTCCTTCACAAATCTCAAATAAGCCTTCTTATGATCCTCTATGCTGTCAAACATATAGGCATCGTTGAAGAAATCAAAACAAGTCGGAATCGCTACTCCACTGGGACAAGGCATGCAGTAGCTGCAGCCAGTGCAGTTCACCTTTATCCTCTTCCTGTACTCCTCAGTGACTTTACCAACAATAGCTAGTTCAGAAGAGCTCATGGAATTAGGACTTGCTTCTCTAGCAGTCTCAATGTTTTCCCTTACCTGATCCATAGTTGACATCCCACTCAGAACCACACCAACATCCGGATCGTTCCAGACCCATCTTAACGCCCAGGCGGCCGGCGACCGATCGATTCCCGAAGATCCCCATATCGAGAGAATGTCATCTCTAACATTGGCGGCAAGTTTCCCACCCCGCAGGGGTTCCATAACAGCTACTCCGATTCCCTTACCTGCAGCGTACTTCAAACCTTCTAAACCAGCCTGGTGCTCCGTATCAATGAAATTGTACTGAATCTGACAGAACTCCCAGCCGTAAGAATCGATGATTTCCTTGAAGACATCAAGAGTATCGTGAAAGGAAAACCCTATGTGTCTGATTCTTCCACTGGCAAGAGCAGAATTCATGAACTCAAATATGTCGTGTTCCTTGAGATTCTTCCAGAATCTTCTGTTCAAAGCATGGATAAGATAGAAATCAATTACATCTGTTCTCAATCTTCTCAGTTGCTCATTCAAATAGTAGTCCATATCTTCTCTACTCTTGATTAGCCAGCTGGGCAGCTTCGTAGCGAGATTTACCTTCTCTCTGTAGCCATCTTGAAGAGCGTCACCTACAAAGGGTTCACTCTGTCCGTTGTGATATCCCCACGCAGTATCGACATAGTCAACACCATTATCAATAGCAAATCTCAACATTCTTGTGGCTTCATCGACGTCTATTGATTGATCGTTACTTGTGGGAAGTCTCATACAACCAAAACCCAAGGCAGATACCTTTTCTCCGGTCTTTCCCATTTCTCTCCGAATCATAACAATACCTCCGAAAGCAAGATGAAGATAATGGTAAGTACATTCTATTCTACAATATCTGCCGGGGGTTTTCGATTTAGTCGACTTTTAGCTAATCAAGAGGATCATAAATCCTCCTCTCTCCTTCAAGCGCCTTTATAGAAGAGATCTCCTGAGTCACTTCTAGTGTTCCCACATATTTTCCTAATGTATCCCGCAGAGCGAAATACCTTATGTAAACAATCTTTGGTCCAAGATTAAGCCAGAATTCTGCGACATCACGTGCCCCACTCTTGAAATCTTCAAGGATCTTGTTGACAACGTGAGCGCTTTTCTGCGGATGACAGTTTTGAACCTTTCTGCCGATTATTGCTCTAGTTCTAACAAAGATTCTCTCCTTCCCTTCACTGAAATACCGGACAGTGTCGTTTTCATCAACGAAAGTAATATCAAAAGGAAGGCTGTTCAACATCAAGAGTAACTGATCTAGCTTCAAAAAACCACTTCCAAGATTTACTAGCCCTTCAACATTGTCGTTTCTTGATACTCCTTCAGAGTAAACGAAGGGCATCGGCTCAAATGAAAAGTATCCTATTTCATCGAATTCCACTCGAATAGACTCCCACTCATTCTCTGAAAGCAGCTTAAGCGCTGAAGGAAAGAGAATCTTGTGTTCCTTGTAGATGTGATTTGTGAAGAGTTCGCTAATTACTATTGCGACCTCATTTATCTCATTTGGCTCTCCATTCATAAGGTTCTCATATTCAGTTTTCATTTTCTTCCGTAGTTTCCTGACATCGTCATGTTCCTTCCACATGATAGCAGGTGGTTGAACTAGACCGTGCCTTTCAAGATAGGGAAAAAGCACGTTTTCCTCTTTGAAAAAATATGCCTCTACACGATCGAGATACTGTATTGAAGATTGAAGCCTTCTTATGTCTTCGCCATCGTAATTACCAGCACTGATCTTCCCGGCCAAATCTCTCAAGTCCTTCGACCTGTTAAGAATGTCGCGGTGTTCTTCAATCAATATGTGAAGAGGATGCCAGGAGTCAACATCAAGACTGTCTTCGTCCAGAGCCTGCTTGAATACATCAAGATGGATGTTGCACATGAGCTGGATGCTCTCGGGAGGCATACCTTCCTCCACAAGTTTCTGCTCGACCTGTGCTATTTCTACAGGTGTCAGCTCTCTTACAACTCTCATGAAATCCTCTCTAATGTCCTCTAGCTTTTCGGGCTCTTCATGAAGCCTTCTGATCAATCCTTTAAGAAACTCTTCTTTGTTGAATAACTCGCTCATTATTTCACCTCCATATTGTCTGTAAAAATCGTATCTCGAATCGATATTTCCAGCAGTAACAAATGTTACGAAGGAAGCTATTCGAAATGACGAAATATTTGGATGAGATATCTCTATTCTTGAGACTATTTGTCCATTACTGTTGAAATACTTGTATTTATTGATTAAAGTTGTGACTTGACAAGATCAATTCTTTTGGTTATAGTATGAATATAAAGAGTTTATTTGAAAAGGTGGACATAAGCATGGCAAACAATAAAGAATCTTTTAATAGTAATGGCAAATATAGAAATGTTAGTAAAGAGTGTTGTGCTAGACTTTATAGAGCAACACTCGGTTTGTGATTAGGAATTTGAGCTGGCAGCCCCAGTAATTTCTGTTACCACAAGAAAGAATTGGAATAAAGGCCCTCAGACTAAAGAACAGCACTAGAAGGATTCAATAAGAACATTTGAAAGGCAAAAACGAAAACTATGCGCAGAGTTGCATAAAGTCACCCCGGAGGCTTCCAACGGAAGCACTTTCCTGCAACTGGCCCCGAGAGGGGCCTTTCCAATTTACTGAGGAATAATTACTGATACAGATAATGAGAATAAAATTGCGCACCAAAAGCTCTCAATCCTAAACGATCAAGACAGGCTGGAATAACTTTACTGTATCATTCAATCGATAGAGAACTAGCGAGATTTGACTTCTCTTCTTTTCACCAGATGTTTCTCTCATCTCTTTCCCCAATCAACTTAGATGCCTTCAACCATGCATGTCTTTCCTGCCCAACGAGAGTCGTGTTTCTGTAATCATGTTTAGAAATGTAGTTTTCGATCTCTTCTGCGAGTTCCTCATACTTGTTTCTCTGGATCTCAACTAGCCACTTACCGTATAAATTTCTCATATTCTTGATGATGTATCTTGCATGATTCACACAAAAAACGGATCTGGAGTTCTCATATGACCTCTGTACTTCATCTCCTTGAAGAAACTTTGCGAAGGCAGAAAGATAGATTTTCTCAGTATTACTGGCTACGGAACATAGAACGCAGCTCCCAGATTTTGGTTTTTTTCTGGAGAGAAAGCCAACCTCTTTTCTATCAAGCCACGTAACTTGAGCAGCAAGAATCTCTTTAAACATTATCGAGACAGCGAGGGAACCTACTTCGGTTCTCTCTTTTGCCACTCCCACTATTCTCTTTAAGTGAGCTTTACAAAGCCCATTTCTTTTCAATTCAATTCGAGCACTTTCGTTGTGAAGAAGGTTCGAAAAGGCTCCAACTATCCACCCGTCAACTGATTTCTCCATAGATCTGCAGACGGGGCACAGTTCTCCTTCTTCAAGAAGCGAGACTATCTCACTTTCAAGAACATTATCTGCTTTCAACTGAACACCGGAAAGCGGGGCTCATCTTCCAAGCCTGAGTAACCATGCATCGGTTGGTCCTTGTATCTGGCGTTTTATGTCGCGATCTGAAGAGGCAGTCGTGCCAATAACTATCAATTCTCTCTTTTCAGTTTCTTCTATTTCGCTTGCAAGCTCATATTCGGACCCGCCAAAAGTAGCTTCCCATTCTAGGTAACCATCGTACCCAAGCTTTATTACCCATATGTCACTCATTCCTCTATTCTCGTGATGGATATCCCCATCTGAAGAGTCGGTGTAACCACATATTGCAAATCCACCATCTGCAGTTTGAACGATGTCAAACCCTTCATCGTTCTCACTGCCACCAAATGTCTTGCTCCACTCTAGATCACCGTCAGAAGAGAACTTCAGTACCCATACATCTTTACCACCTTTGTTCTCATTGACGTCCCCTCCAGTAGATTCAGTGAACCCAACAGCTACATATCCATCGCTAACCTCTTTGATCACATTTGCGCGTTCGTCGTTCTGCCCGCCGAAGAGATCATGCCATTCGATTTCCAGCTGCGAATCGAGTTTGAGGACCCACAAGTCCTCGCCCGTGGATCTGCTGAGAGTACCTAGATCTCCATCGGAAGAAGTCGAGTATCCGCAGACTATGTATCCACCTTCCTCTGTCTGCATTCCGTAGAGAAAACCCTCTTCCGCGGTGCCACCAAAGGCCTTAATGAGGTCTGTTATGAGAGTACCGCTGGAGCTCATCAGTGCTATCCACCCGTCTTCTGACCCGTGGTAGCTACAGTCGGCGAAATTCGAGTCCGAAGAACCTGTAGTCCCTGTGATTATAAGCTTCTCGCCTATAGTAGTATTCACAGAATTAATTCTATCGTCTCCGCTTCCACCTATATAAGTCTGCCATCTTACTGAGCCATCGTTGTGCATCATAATAACGTATCCGTCAGTTCCCCCATGATATGGATAACCACTTCCTGAATATGCTATATCATTTGAGTCCGACCAGCCAGCCGATACGTAACCGCCAGAGATTCTAACTGTACCAAGAAGTGACTCCTCGTCACTACCTCCATTGCACAACTGTGGTTCGGCAACATAACTACTGGATTCGTACTGAAGAAAAGGAACCCAGAAGTCGCTCTTTCCCTTGTTCTCAAGAATGAGAGAGCTATCGGTAGAACTTGAAGTGACTCCAATTACAATCTCATTCGAATTTTCGACGACCAGGCCGGTCCCACTTTCATAGCCTGAACCCCCATAAGTAATCTCGTGAACAAGTCTTGGACTGTATATTGCTTTAATTGTCGTATTTTCTTCTATTTCAACTACGATCTCTGCCGTTTCTCTCATTTCATTGTTTATCAACCAACCTTCAAAGTCGTATCCAGGAACCAGCGGTGCCTTTACAACTATGTTCTGTCCCTTTCTGGCAGAAAAACTGTACGGCAGCTCCCTCTCCCTGTTTCCTACTTCGATCTTTTCAATCAACGGTGTGCAGCTCACTACAACTGAATACCGTCTAAAAACACATCCCGAAAGTGCAATGATCAGAACCAACGATAAGATTGGTAACAAAGACAGCCTTCTGTGCATTAGATCACCCCCGTTTTTTCATCCTCATAATAAACATTGTATAACGGATACAGAGAATATTACAAAAACTACTAAACTCAGATGATGGGTATTGCAATTTCCTCATATTGTGATAACATAAATGTCGACTACAGAATGGTGGTGATAAGGTGGAGGATGGGCGTTGCATCAATTACTCTGAGTGTCCAGTTGTGAGGGCTTACGAAAATGGAAAGATTGACAGGGAATGGATCGAGATGTACTGTGAAAATGATTGGACGGAATGCGCTAGATTCCAGCTAGATGACTTATTATCGGTCTCGACGGATTTTGTCCTTCCAGACGGCAGTGTTGAAGAAAGACTAAGCAAGTAAAAATGAATGTTTGCTGACATAAGCTATCCTTGAGATAAAACTGAGAACCAATGACAATTATTACTGTCTCTCTTCGCTGAGCGACACTCGACAAGAAGCGGCAGCAAGACTTGTTCTCATTAGGATAGAGATGTTTTTTCGTGATAGAAGCTTCTTGTAATCATTAAATGCCTTCTGCCATTTTCCAGACAATTCGCGTCTACTAATGAGAAGCTAATAGGTGTAAGTATGAGTCAAAAGCATAATATCTGGCTTTTATCGAAAGACAGATATGATGTTTCTTCTTCTAAGTCGGATTCCTACTAAGTGATTGACTTCTGTTGAACAAACTTGAAATTACAACAGTAAAATAGTGAGACTGGATGGTTTTTTACAGATGAGTGCGCGGAGTTTCAGATCACTCAAGCGGTCTGAGGGAGATGTTTGCTGAGAAGCAAATCTACATTGAAAAGGGGATGTTTTTGATGAAGAAGCTTTTAGTAACAATCCTAATCGTTCTCTCCACCGCATTGATCTCTAACACTGTTTCGGTAATTGGTCCTTGGTCTGGTGGGTGTTGAGATGGATGCCTTCCTTCCAGTCCTAGAAGAATTCAAGGCAAAGACGGCAATTGATTACACCTACCAGACTTACAGGGCAGAAGACCTGGCGAATGTTCTGCCGGCACAGTTTTCTGCAAAGAAGGCACCGGCAGACGTGATCTTCATGTGGTCGAACTTCATTACAAACAACACCCAACACCTGGTTGAATTATCTGATGTCATTGATACCAGAGCTTACATTCCGGGCGCACTCGACAATGTTAAGACTTCAGACGGGAAAGTGTTCGGGATTTCTTACACCGCAAAGG
Source organism: Kosmotogaceae bacterium (assembly GCA_016933635.1). Classification (GTDB taxonomy): domain Bacteria; phylum Thermotogota; class Thermotogae; order Petrotogales; family Kosmotogaceae; genus Mesotoga. The sequence continues at coordinate 15,825 of JAFGAP010000129.1, read as the reverse complement.
TCGAACCGGGGTTCTGGTACAGGAAATCCTTCTTTGAGAGCCATGGCTTGAAGCCACCTACTACTTCGGATGAATTTGTTGCTTTGCTCGAAAAGATCGAGACTATACCAGGAGTGAAAAAAGCTATTGCAAGTTGGGAATACCATGGATAACTTTCTTCATGCATAATTACTTCAAGACTCTTCCGGTCGATATGGAGGAAGCAGCTAGAATTAATGGAGCTGGAGACTTAGGCATCTTATTCCGGATCGTACTTCCCAATGCTTTCCCGGCAATTGCTTCGGCCTCTGCTTTGCAACTTACATGGGTATGGAGCGACTTTTCCTCGCTCTTATCCTCGTCTATTCTCCGAGCAAACTCTTGGCAACTCAAAGGATTCCAGTAATTCGGGGGGTTACCATGTCGATTGGGAACTACTATCGGCTGCATTTTTGATGGTGATGATCGTTCCAATTCTTATCTACATATTGCTTCAAAGGTATTACGTCAAAGGAATGGTCGGATGGACAATAAAGTAGTGGTCTTCTTCGATCCTAAAGATTGCTCTGAGGGGTTCAAATTACCTAATGACTGACGATCGTATTCGATTGTTACTCGCAAAGCAGCACGATCAAATCGTTTACATTTGTACCCGTCGGCCCCGTAATGAATAAATCGCCTGACTTCTCCAGTGCGTGGTAGGAATCGTTCTCCAGAAGATATAACTGTGGATCTATACCAGAATCAAGCATTTTTTGAACAGTTCTTCCATCGACAATGGCACCAGCCGCATCGGTAGGTCCATCGGTACCATCTGTGCCGACACAGGCTAGCGTAACATTACGCATTTCCCCAATCCCCAAAGAAAATGCTAGAGCAAGCTCCTGACATCTTCCTCCAAGGCCTCTACCTCTCACATGTACTACCGTTTCACCGCCGATGATCAGAGCGGCAGGCTTTTCCACTGGTCTGTTGTGGACTTCTTCTCTGGCGACTGAGGCCAGAAAAACACCGGCATCTCTTGCTTCGCAATCTAACGAAGTTGTCAGGATAGCGGTGTTATATCCCATCTCTCTGGCAAATGTTGCTGCAGATTCGCAGACTCTCGCAACACTTCCAATAATCTCCGTTTGAACGTTGAACAGGCGGTCAGGTGTCTCTACCATCAGCGCCTCCATGAGTCTGGAATCAACATCAATAGCGTACTTCTCAAGGATGGAAAGCGCCTCGTAACTTGTACTGCTGTCGGGATACGCCGGTCCTGAAGCGATCGAATCAAGACGGTCACCCAAAACATCTGAAAGCACCAGTGTATAAACCTGAGATGGAGAAACCAGCTTCGCAAAACGCCCCCCTTTTACTGAAGAAAGGTGTTTTCTTACCGTATTGATTTCGACGATGCTTGCACCTGAACGGAATAGCCGATTACTTATATCAACAAGATCCTCAAACATCACTCCCTCCAATGGTTTTTCGAAGAGAGCAGAGCCACCTCCCGAAATAAGAAAGAGAATCTTTTCAGGCTTCAAATCTTCAATTCTCTTGAGAGCACAATCAGTAGCTTCTATTGTCTTTCTGTCAAGTATTGGATGCCCGGCTTCGAAAATCTCTACGCGTTCGATTTCTCCCTGACTGTAACCATATTTCGTGATTACGATTCCCGCGCTAATATCTTTACCAAGCTTTTCCATTGCAGCTTTAGTCATTCTCCAGGCTGCCTTGCCGATCGCCAAAAGGAATATAGGACCCTTCAGCCTAAGTTTCTCGAGAGCATTCTTAACGGAGCTTTCAGGTTGAACCGTTTCAATTGATCTCTCGACGATGTACTTCGCTTCTCTTCTAAGTTCTCTCAAAATCGGACCTCCCAGATAGACTGTTCCGGATGCAATTCTCTTCTCTAGGGTCAAATTCAAGCAGTTCCTGAATTACAATGCAAAGTGAGCAATATCAGATGAATTGATTCTCAAGTCAAAGAAGTCCAGAAGTCCGAGAAGAAGAATTCCTTAGCAAAAATTTGTCTTTCATACTACCCAAGATTGCTCACGGTTCAAAAAATGCTTCTCTTTTACCTAATCAAAAGAAGAAGACGGTGCGGAAAACACCGTCTTCTCCCATTACTAGATTACTCAAAGTAGTATCGTCAGATTAAGATATGGCCCAGGTAGGAAGTTATAGAGAAGGCTTAGCCCAGCGGTCAGAACAATACTATCCACTGGTCTCAGCACGAATTCCCATCCTCTACCAAAAACCGGAATGAAGAACAGGAATTTGCCATCAAAGGTATAGGCGTTCAGCTCACCTGGTGTCAAAGCCTTTTCATAGTAAGTACTGGCCTGGAAGAGATAGAAATCCATTCCCTCATAACCCGTTATGTTTCCAGCTAGATCATAGACTACATCTCCATAGAGACCCTGGCCGAGAATAAAGTTCTTCGGTGCCGCAACAAAAACCGATGCAACAAGAAGGACTGCCACAAGAATTAGGACTTTTTTCATTCGATTACCCCCTTTTGAGTGATGTTGAGCTTGGCCTTACTTAATGATTTTACACTTAATACCCGCATCAAGTCAACGTATTTTAATTCTCAGAATGCAATTTCCGGCCTACAGCGTGCGTGATAACCATCAAGGTTCAAACCAGTTTTCACCGTCAGAAGAATATTCTAAGAGATCCAGGTTATCATCTCGAACTCTGTATTTCCAGAGACTGTACAGACTCTCCACCTTTTCAGACAAGCTAAATCTCGTGTGAATTTCGTACGTGTATTCGCCCCATTCAATCTCTTCGTAATCAGACGAAACTACTTCCAGAACCTCTACACGCTCATTTCCTTCTACAAGTCTTTGATTCACGAAGAGAAGCAAAGCCTCTTCAATCGTAGAAAGGACACTCTCAGGATTGAAACTCTCTACTCTGCCTCTAGTTGAAAAAATCATCAGAAAGACAGAGAGCACAATCACTGCAATAATTGAATATTTTCTGATGACTGCTTTCAATTCGCTGTCTTTTTCTGTCTTAGGTTGATTATTATTGATTTGCTCTTCTTCGTTCAAGACAATTGACCCCTTTCGGGGTCAATTATACATAGCCTGTAATCAAAAAACTACCGCGACACTCAATCTCACAGAACTCAGAACAGATGATAGAATAGCTGCCGGTCCCTTTAGGAACAGACCGAGAACAGTGAATGGGGAAGCCGAAACCCCTGCTCCAACGAGTAATGTCTGATTATTCTGAAGAACGAGAGCATAATCAAACCCTGCCCCAATATAGGGGAAAATAACAACATTGGTTCCAAACTCATAGTAGAAGTTGACTTTTTGAAGCTCAAGAGGACTGAAATACGTTTTCCAAGTCCAACCTAGACCGAGATTCGGACCTGTCCAGCCGGTGATGTTTCCAAAAACGTCCAGTTTGGCTTCTCCATAAACAGGGGCGTGCAATCCCGCCACAAGAGGCTTCCCGTGTGCCTTATCTGGCCAAACTATAAGGGGTTCTGAAAATACGGCAACAGCAAGACCAAAAACGACAATAATCAACAGCAACTTCTTCATGTTTATCCCTCCCTAAAGTGTATGAACTCAACCGGAGTCCTCTCCGATTATACAACAGGAGTTGGGAGAACCGACTGCTCTTCTGATCAGATCTACTGATTGCCGGAAACATACTCCTTGATATCCGAAATCTCGATCTGGTACTTAGTCTTCAGATCCTTCAACAGCGAACTTTTGGGTTCATCTATTGGTAGGCCGAAGTATTCAAGGAATGCTTCAAAATCCGGGACCATTTTTTCGATCTCCAGCAAGCTTGTAGAACCCTTGATATCAACTGAAGCTGCCTGCCCATGATTCTCACTACCATTCTCTTTCTCTTCTATAACTACTTCACCTCCAGATGTTTCAAAAGGCCATCTTCCACTGAATAGATATGTGAACAACCCTGGGGGGCCACTAGCCATAGCTTCTGAAACGACTGTCGACTCGTCTAAACCACTTGATTGGACAGATTCCATTATTTCTTCAAAATCCGCTTTGCTATGCTCGGCCAGAGATGAAATCGGTTCGCCCAGTTTCCCGATCAACACTGAAAGGTGTTCCCTTGATATCACTTCTTCTTCGCCCACAAAACCCAGAATTCCGTTAAGGTCCTTAATTTTGAGTTCAGCAGAAACCATCTCAGGTATTCCAAGGCCATTAAAAAGCTGTTCCTTCGAGATCGGATAGTTCTCGACAATTTCCTCAAAAGATGTCGAACCCTTAATATCATCAGGGACTACATAGACTCTCGTCTTTTCCGTCTCAAATTTTCCTGCTAAAACAGATAGGCCGACTGGCACCAAAAATGCTGAGAGAGCCACAATTATGTATATTTTCACGGATACTGTCTTGCCGACTCTAGATGACTTATCAGATAGGCCGATTCCCGTCGTAAGTGTTGAATTTGAGTTTGCTGGACATATCTCGACACACTTCATACATCTGTTGCAGGCAGGGCTGTTCACCCTTGAAGACTTTGAGACATCAATACCTGCAGGACACACTTTGTCGCATAGTCCACAATCGATACAAGTTGAAGATCTCCTTCTGATACCAAAAATACTGAAGCGGTTGAAGAGACCATTGATCGCGCCCAATGGACAGGCGTAACGACAGAAAGGTCTTTCAATGAAAAAGGAAGCTCCAAGTGTAAGGAAAACTGCAATATATCCGGATAAGGCAATTTCATCCGTCCATATATTAAAAAGATTGTAATAAGGGTCGAAACTACTGAACAAAAGGGTACCGGTTCTCGCTGTTTGAACGACCACGAAGACCAACATGGCATATTTTCCAAGACTTAGGATTTTGTCGAGACCTGCAGGGACTTTATTGTAATGTGACCTGAGGAGCTTTCGACCAGCTTTCCCAATCCACTCCTGAACACTACCTAGTGGACATATCCATCCGCAGAAAAAAGCTCCCGCAATGATAAGTGAAGTGAACAATCCAACCAAGACAAAAAGGCTGGAAGGATGTATCTTCTGAATATAAGTACCATCAGAGACAAGATTATATAACGTAACAACACCGCCGAAAGGACAAACCGCATGGAGGCTAGCAGTACCAGGTAGCTCAGCTATACCCTTCTCAGTTAGATAGTGACCTACACTTATGTACAGAACTAGAACGAGAAACAATATCTGGAAAGCAAATCGTGGAAATTGATAGCGGCTTTTCACAGTCCTCACATCCTCAAGAAGATATTATACAATTTGACTCGATAAACCTTAGAGTTTGCTTAGAAGACAAAATGCTAGAATTGTTCTACAAGACTTGGCAGGGGTGATGAAATTGGGAAAAATAATTGTACTTGCCGGAAATGTTGGTGCAGGCAAGTCTACTGTTGCAAGCGCAATTGCTGAAGGCCTTGGGTTCAATATTCATTTCGAATCGGTCTCCGATAATCCCTTTCTTGAAGATTTCTATTACGATCAGAAGAGATGGTCCTATCATCTTCAGACTTACTTTCTTTATCACAGGTATTGCTCGCTTAAGGAAGCTGAGAAGAATAAAGATACTGTCTTCGACCGTTCGATCTATGAAGACAAGGAGATCTTTGCAAGGAACCTGTTTGAGACAGGTAAGATGTCTGAAAGAGAATTCGATGCTTACGCGACGATGTTCGACTCAATGATCAAGTATCTTAGGAAGCCCGATCTTCTCGTTTACATCGATGCCGATGTCGATACTATTCTAGCTAGAATAAGGCGCAGAGGAAGACAGATGGAGACGGCGGTCCCCATTGCGTATTGGGAACAGTTAGATAAACTCTATACTAGTTGGATCAGAGAATATGATCTTTCACCAATCTACACAGTCGACGCAAGGACCGTAGATATAGTGATCAATCCCGAAAAGGCAGAAAAAATTACGAAGGAAATCAAGAATCTTCTGTAGAAACACTCACCGAGCCGTAATAGATTTGCGAGAAACGTAACTTGACATTTCCTAATATTTGCTGGTACTATCAGTTATCAAAACACGACAAAGGTGGTTTCTGTGAAATGAGTTTGATTTCGATGTTTGTTACACAAATGCCTCATCACAGACTGTGGCGCCCGGTTCCGGGAGGCGGCACCTTTTAGTCGTGCTCTCTCAGGATTAAAAAGACCGGGCTTATAGCCCGGTCTTTTATTTTATTGGAGGTGTATTATGAAAAAGCTACTGCTATTTGCAATTCTGATCGCTATGACCATGGCATTTGGAAGTCTGATCGATGAAGTTAAAGAAAGAGGCGTATTGAGAGTCGGGCAGGACGCGGGATACATGCCTCTTTATGGAACCAATCCCGATGGAGATCGGATCGGTCTCGAGGTAGAAATTCTTGAGAAGATGGCCGAAATTCTCGGTGTAGAACTGGAGTTCGTTATCGTAAATTGGGATGGAATAATCCCAGCTCTTGTTTCAAACAAATTCGATGTCATTTGGTCAGCAATGACCATCACTCCTGAAAGGGCTCTTAGGGTGAACTTCTCCGATCCCTATCTTACTGTCGGTCAGATAATCCTCTACAATTCCGACAAATACTCTACAGCCCCTGCTGCCGAAGATCTTAACAATTCGGAAGTGAAGATTGCCGTTCAGCTCGGTTCAACTGGAGCAGAGGCAGCAAACAGGCTTCTGCCAGAGGCCGAAATCTTCATGTTTGAAACAATCGATGAGGCTGCATTCCAGGTCGCTTCTGGAAGGGCGGATGCAATGATATTCGACTCTATTTACGCCAGATTCATGGCCAAGAAGTATGACCAGCTGGAGGTGACCGAAGATCTTCTCACTAGAGAAGATTTCGGCGTGGCAATACCGAAGGGTGATTTTGAGACACTTCAGTGGCTAAACACTTTCATTCAATGGATAAAGACCACTGGAACACTTGCAGAACTTGAAAACTACTGGTTCGTAGAATACGAACCCGAATTCTAAGGAAGACGAGATGTCGAGAGCGATGTCGAAAATAACTCTAGGAATAATGGTTGCCGGTCTTCTCTGGTTTTCCTATTCATCAGTATCGGCAGTCTATCCCTTCAACTGGAGTAGCCTTACCAAATACTACAAGTTATTTCTGGAGGGCATTCTCACTACCTTTCAGCTTAGCGTCATCGCTCTTGCTCTTGCTGTAATTGTTGGAATCCTTGTAGCACTTGCTAGAGACTCAAAGGTCAACCTACTTAGAGACGCGGGGACTCTCTATGTGTGGTTCTTCAGGAATATGCCACTTCTGGTTGTAATTCTTCTTGTCTACTATGGATTTGGTTCCGCGGTAAATGTAGACAGATTCTGGGCTGGAGTGATCTCACTCTCACTTTTCGAAGGAGCCTACGTAGGCGAGATCTTCAGAGCGGGAATAGATGCAGTCCCGTCTGGTGAAAAAGAGGCGGGTGAGGCAATGGGCCTATACAGGAGCCAGATAATGTTTTCGATCGTTTTCCCTCAAGCATTCAGAATCTCGATACCGCCTCTAATAGGTCAGTTGGTTACACTCATTAAAGATAGTTCGCTTGTCTCGGTAATTGCACTTGGCGATCTTACAATGAGGGCAAGACAAGTAGGAACTCAGACTCTTGCGGTATTTGAAGCCTATATTGTGCTCGCAGGATGTTATCTCGTGATGACTTCCCTTGTATCTCTAGTGGGCAGAGTACTGGAAAGGAGGCTGGCAATTCCATGAAGGAAAAGAATGTGATTCTAAGCTTATTAAACCTCACAAAATCATTTGATTCGCAGGAAGTCCTCAAGGAGGTCTCGTTTGATGTACGAGAAGGAGATGTAATAGCAGTGCTTGGTTCATCTGGCGCGGGCAAGACCACCCTTCTTCGTTGCATAAACAATCTCATAACTCCTGATGGAGGGGACGTATTTTTCAAGGGGGAACGCGTTCAAAGAACAAAACACTCCATTAGAGCTTTCAGATCTAAGGTTGGATTTGTCTTTCAGAGATTTAACCTTATAAGCCATTTGAGAATCATCGACAATGTTGCCTTGCCCCTGGTAAAAGTGGGGAGAGTGAAATGGACAGACGCAAGAAAGGTGGCGGCGGATCATCTCAAACGAGTCGGACTTGCAGACAAACTGATGAGCTATCCATCGCAACTCTCCGGGGGTCAGCAGCAGAGAGTGGGCATTGCCAGGGCTTTGGTAATGGATCCAGACATTGTTCTTCTGGATGAACCAACTTCTGCCCTAGATCCATCGCTAGTCGGCGAGGTAATGAGAGTAATCAGGAGACTTTCTTCTGAAGGGAGAACAATGATCATAGTAACTCACGAAATAGAATTCGCAAAGCACATTGCGAACAGGGTAGTCTTTCTCAATGATGGGGAGGTCTTTGCCGACTGTAGTCCGAATGAATTTTTTGAATCTGTATCTGGAGAAATCGCAGAGTTCCTGACGGATCTCTCGGCAATCGTCTAGGAACTCATCAAAACTATTAGCGGGTTGCTTCTAAGAGAACGACTACGCAAAGACAATGAGTACAAATTTCTTGCGACGTCTTCTTACTATCGACGTGTTGATTTTAGCACTCATGAATGGCAAACTATAGTAGACAGATCAACTTGGAGGATTTCATGAGAAGGGTATGGTTGACAGTTATGATGGTTGTTGGAATGCTTTTAGTTTCGCCCGTAATGTTTTCTGGAGAGATCCGAACTATTTTCGTCACTGCACCTGCAAGTTTCCCAGACAGATCAAAGCTGGAGGCAGGTATCAATGCGCTGAGGAACGTGGGTTACAGGGTCGTCGTCGGAGACAGTTGCCAGGTTTCACTTTCCCCGAGAGAAAAGGCTAATGAACTCAACAAAGCCTTTGCGAACCCGGATTACGATGCAATAATAACTGCAAGGGGAGGTTATGGTTCATACAACCTTCTCGACTGGCTTGATTGGGAGGTAATAGCTTCAAATCCAAAACCTCTGGTTGGTTACAGCGACATCACAGCACTTCTTCTTTCAGTCTATTTCAAGACAGGCCAGACCACATTTCATGGCCCGATGGTTGCGGTTGAACTAGGAACAGATTCTCAATCGGTACAGAACATTGCAGATATTTTCAATGGTGAAAGAACGATCCGTTTCAACTACCAATCGATTCCAGTGATAGAAGGGAAGATGATCGGCAGATTGATCCCGGCAAATCTTTCTTTATTCCAAGCTCTCCAGGGAACAGAATATCTGGGTTCACTGAAAGACGCGATTTTGGTACTTGAAGACGTCAGCGAAACAAAGGAGTCACTCGAAAGAATGATCTGGAATATCGCACACCTTGATGACTTTTCATCTTTAAGAGGGGTAGTATTCGCTGGATTTACTGAGATAAAAAATGGAGACCTGGATGATATAAAGAGAATGATCCACGACTATTTTTTGGGGAAGGAAATACCAGTGTGGATCGGTTTACCTAGCTATCATGGGGACTTCCCGAAAATCGTTCTTCCAGTCGGCCAGTGGGTGGAGATTGACATGGATAAGGGTACGATCGAAATACTCCCGGTTCCCGAAGCAAAGATAAAACAATGAGAAGAGCGCCGGAAAACGCTCTTCTCTCTTTATACTAATCCTATTCCCTACTGATCATTCACTAAAGTAGTTTCTAGCAGCATGATAGATAGCAATTGCTCCATCGGCTGCCGCTGTCACTATCTGTCTGACTTCCTTTTCTCTCACGTCGCCTATGGCGTAAACTCCCTTTGTTTTCGTTTCCATGAAGTCATCTGTCTTGATGTAACCAAAACCATTCATTTCGAGTTTGCCCTTCAGAAACTGTGTGTTTGGAATCAAACCAATAAACACAAAGATTCCATCAACCTCGAGAGAAGTTATCTCTCCACTGTCAACATTCTTAATGTTTATCTTTCTAACCTGCGAATCGCCCTCAACGGAATCCAATACAGAACTGTAGATGTACTCGACCTTTCCTGTATCGTTCAGCTTCTTTTGAAGTAGTTTGTCAGCGGTTAATTTTGGAAGATTCTGAACAATTGTTATTTTCCTAACCATTTTGCTCAGATAAAGCGACTCATCCAGAGCGCTGTTCCCGCCTCCGATCACCGCAATGTGCTTGTCTGCAAAGAAGTGACCGTCACATGTTGCACAATAGCTAATACCTCTTCCTTTGAAGTCTTCTTCACCCATTACTCCAAGCTTTCTTGGATTGGAACCCGTAGCCACAACTATAACTCTAGATTTGATCTTCTTACCATTATCAAGGATAACCTCTTTATTCTGACCTTCGCCATCGATATCTACAACTTCCGCATATGTGAAGGAGACATCGAATTCTCTTGCATGTTCAGCCATCTTCTCACTCAATTCCATGCCGCTAATACTTGCGAAACCCGTCCAGTTTTCAACGGTCTGAGTATTGTTCATCTGCCCGCCATCAAGTGCCTTTTCAATGATTAAAGGATTCAGACCTGCCTGGACGGCATATATACCAGCCGTAATGCCACCAGGACCTCCTCCAATGATCGTCACATCGTAAAAATCCTTTAGTTCGGATTTCTTAGCGCTACCAAGTTCGAAGAATGACATTACAAACCTCCTCAGATGGCCTTCATTACTTGATCTACAAACTGACCCTCAGGATAGGCTCCCACAAAGGTTACTTTGTCATTTATTACGATTTGCGGAACGGATGAGACCCCAAATTTCTTCGACATTTCCTGAAACTCGTTTGCCTCAACCATGTAAGCCGTTATGTTCTTGTTTACCATTGCAATATTATGAGCTGTAAGAACTGCTTTTGGACAGTAAGGGCACGTGGTGGTAACAAAGACCTTTATATCTACCGGTGAGTTTATTGTTTCGATCCTCTTTATAGAATCCTTTGAAAGATCGGAAATCGCACCCTTGGAAAAGGAAACGATGTCCTGTAGAAGCGTTCCAAACTCATGTCCTGCAGGTATTCCAAGGAATCTGACACCCTTGTCGTCGCCTTCTGGGTTGAGAAGTACCATACTGGGTGCAAGCTCAATCCCGTATTTCGCAGCCGTTTCTGAAGCAAGATCATGAACCTCGTAACTAATCTTGCCTTCGATCTCGGAAAGCTCTTGCAGCATCTGTTCTGCAGTTGAGCAGTAATCACAATTCTTTTCACTCTTGAAGAGAAGTGCCTTTACAGAACCCTCCATACTGCTGAAGACTTCCTTCACTTGCTTGGTTATGTTATCGGGTAGAAGCTTCGCCACAAATATCCCTCCTAAGGACTAATATTGTTTATACCCTCTAGGGGTATGGTAACACTTCTATGTTACTCTTCCTTTGACAACTTGTTTACATAATTATCTCCAAACCATCTGCTAACTCCAACTACCAAACAGATAGTCATGAATAGAAGCATGATACTCAACCACTCGTTAGGATAGAAATACTTTATGTGATTCGACATGAATTCAATTACCGTAGCTATTGCTGTGAAGGTGAGAATACAGTCGGCGAGTTTCCATTTACCCTGAACAATCAAGTAGTTTTTGAAAAACTCCTGCCGTGTGTATCCCATGGAGAGAAAGAGCATTCGAAAGGTATCATCGTATCTGGAAGTATGTTTTCCCAGTGATCCATAGATATACAAGTAAGAAATAAGAAAAAGAATTACATTATGAAGTCTATTGTCTCCGGCGAAAACAACATTGCTTAGGAAGAGAATACCACTCGCGAGGGCAACATTCATGAATAAGAGAAGGAAACTAGCTTTTCTGATTTGTCGCTGAAACGCAAAAATCGAGGCCACCGACAGAACGGTGGCCAAAGCTGAAATAAGCAATATACTGAAAAAGATTCTCAGCGTTTCACTTATCAACAATCAGATCACTTCTTACTAACCTTCTCGTTTCCGTCAGAAAGGTCCTTTCCGTCCTTAAAGATCTCTGCCATGGAACCTAAGGAACTTAGCATTGCACTACTCTCGTAGGGTAGGAAGACCTTGTTTGCCTTACCGTCGGCTATTTGCTTCAAAGCATCGAGATACCTGATTGCAATGACGTCTCTGGTTGGATCTCCTTCGTGAATTGCCTTGAAAACATTGATGATAGCGCTTGCCTGGCCCTCGGCCTCTGCCATAAGCTTGAATTTATTCGCCTCGGCTACTCTCTTTATCGATTCACTCTGCCCCTCTGCCTGCAGAATTGCCGACATCTTATCACCCTCGGCCTTCGTTATTTCGGACTGCTTGTAACCTTCGGCTTCCAGTATAACGGCTCTTTTTGTTCTCTCGGCCTTCATCTGCTTCGACATGGCATCCATGATGTCCTGAGGTGGATCGATCTTCTTGATCTCAACTCTTGTAACCTTGACGCCCCATTTGTCAGTAGCTTCATCAAGGACCTCTCTCAAGGTAACGTTAATCCTCTCCCTCGAGGTCAAGGTCTGGTCAAGTTCCATCTCTCCGATAACGTTCCTGAGGTTCGTCTGAGCAAGCTTTATTGCAGCAATCTCAAAATTGGAAACGTTGTAGACAACTCTGAATGCATCGGTTATCTGGTAATAGATAATCGCGTCAACAGTAACTACCACGTTATCCTTCGTGATAACTTCCTGAGGTGGAACATCTATTACGGTTTCCCTTAGGTCAACCTTCACCATTCTTTCAATGAAAGGTATTATGAACTGAAGACCGGGCTCGGCATCTCTTCTATACTTACCCAATCTTTCTACGAGTCCTTTTTCGAAAGGACGAATTATCTTTATCCCGGAAGCCGCAATAATGAATATTACCGCTGCAAGTATTAACCAAAAAACCATTTCTGATCCCCCTTTCTTCTATTACTGATTGTTGTCGATTTCCCTTTCGACGTAAACTAGAGTACCTTCCAGCCTAACTACTTTAACCTTAACATCTATAGGTATTATTTCCCCATTCGCCGAAGCAGCTCGCCAGTCCTCTCCCTCGATCCGGACCCTACCCTTTTCCATAACCGGATTGATCTCTATTGTCACACGTCCCATAGAACCTACAAGCCCATCGATATACATTTTCTTTGGTGAATCTCCTTTTGATAGCTTCTTGGCAATCGGTCTGGTAAGAAGGACCAGGAGCGTACTGCTTGAAGCGAAGACCAGAACCTGCCAACCGATTCCAAGCGAAAACATTGCTGCAAGGCCTGCCAGGAAAGAACCTATTGAAAACCATAGAAAGAAAAAAGTAGGAGTAAGTATCTCTGCCACTAACAAGATAACACCGAAAATCATCCAGCCTATGTAACCCATTCTTTACCTCCTCCCGGAGTACACAGAAAAGCACTACATTTCAAAAACATGTTCCGGGTGAACAAGAAAAACATCTATCCCTGTATCTTCAAGCTCCTTCTTAATTATATTATGCCACTTCTTAATCTTAGAGGTATATCGCCCAGATATATGATACAGGATCAATCTCTTTATACCTCTGCTTCTTCTAACTGTATCTATGACTTCATCGATGCTGGAATGGTTTTGGTTTCTCCTGTCATTCGCAACCAGGAAAGTGCATTCATGCAAGAGTGTTTCAGAACCACTCACTGTTTCGGGAGAAAGCGCAAAGGTATCACCGCTTATCGTGACAATCTTCTTCAGGTAAGTATCGGTAATCTCCTCTCTACCTTTTTCTTTTACAACACAGGCGATCTCCTTCGATGTTAGTCCTGAATAGACTTCCTTGAGTTTTCTCCGCTCTTCGTAAATATGATAACCATAGCTTATTTCACCGATTGTGTGCTTCACTTTGAAGGGAGTTACGTGTCTTTTGAAGCTTCCCGCTGTCCTAAGATAGACTTCATCGCCTATGTTCAGCGGGTTTATTATCATATTGTATCTGAGTCTGGGATTCATTCCAATTATGAAGTCCAGATACGCTTCAATGGCGCGATTACCTGAAGGAAAGCTTATTCTTAGCTGCTTGTTCCGGTCTCCCATAGCGGTGTTTCTAGTATTGATTAGACCCCAGAGACCAGATATGTGATCAACGTGACCGTGAGTTAAAAAGATATCCTTTATTGCATAGACGCTGTTTCCAAGCATAGTAGATATCCCTTCACCGACATCGAAGAGAATCCTTTCAGGTCTATATAGAATCCAAGTTGAATACAGAGCCTTGGAGAATATTTGAAACTCCAATTCACTCTTCCTCCAGGCCTTCTACTTTCAAAGCAATCTTACCCTTTACGTTGCCTGGAAGTTTGATATCTATTTTGTATTCACCAGTCTGTTTTATATGATCCGCGAGATCTATATCTCTCTTGTCAATTTCGAAACCAAGGGCATTTCTTATGTGATTCGCAATGTCACCCGATGTAACTGCACCAAAGAGCTTGCCGCTGGTCCCAGACTTCGCCTTTATTATGAAGTGATGTTTCTGGAGCTCATGCAGTAGATCTTCACTGGACTTCCTTATACGTTCTTCCTTTTCTTCCTTCTGCTTTTGGATCTGCTTCAGTTTGGCCATCTCTTTCGCATTGGCTTCAACCGCAAAACCTTTCGGAATAAGGAAGTTTCTACCGTAACCATCTGACACATTCTTAACTTCACCGGCTTTTCCAACATTACTTACATCCTTCAGAAGAATAACTTTCATAGAAAACCTCCTTTAAAAAAAGGGAGGCTCTGCGCCTCCCGTTAGATCCGATCACTCTTTTGTATAAGGAAGCAATGCCATAAATCTTGCCCTCTGAATAGCTTCCTTAACCATTCGTTGATGCTTAGCACAATTTCCGGTGATTCTCTTAGGAATAATTTTTCCCTTTTCAGTCACATAATCGCGTAGCAAGGAGATATTCTTATAATCAATGTAAGTCGTCTTTGATCCGCAGAGTCTGCACTTTCTTCTGCTTCTTCCTCTTCGCCTGTTGTCTCTTACCATAATATTCCTCCTGATTTAGAACGGGATATCGTCGCTCCCCGAGTCTTCAGTTTCACTTCCAAAGAAAGTGATGTCATCGTTTCCAGTGCTTTCAACCATATTAGTATCCTGAACAGATCTATCGAAACCGCTAGAAGACTGTTGGGCCTGGGCTTTGGTTTCCATGAATCTAATATTCGAGGCAGCAACTTCTGCATTTGATCTCGGTTCACCATCTTGTGTTTTCCATTTGTTGATTCTTAGAGAACCCTCTACAAGTATTAGCCGACCTTTGGTTAGATAGTTTCCAACAAACTCGGCCGTCTTTCCAAATGTCACAATCCTAATAAAATCGGTATTGTCGTTATTGGATGAAGGTATGTTTCTGTCTACCGCGAGCGTAAACGTTGCTATCTGAGTACCACTGGCAGCAAACTTGATTTCAGGATCGCGAGTGAGTCTGCCTATCAGGACAACATGATTGTAGCTAATTGACATTTCTTACTCCTCCGTCTGCTTTACTTCTTCAACCGTCTCGGTTTCCACACCGGACGCTTCATCAGAGCTATCTTCTACAACGGGCTCGGCCGCTGCTTCAACACTCTCCGCTACCTCAACAGTCTCCGGTTCTTCAACTGTTTCAGCCGGTTTCAACGAGGCCTTCTTTTCCGCCTTCTCAAGATCCTCTCTCCTGAAGGTCTGCCACCTGAAAACATCGGGTGTAATACCGAAGAATCTCTCAAGAATGTCTAGCGTTTCGGGTTCGGCCCTGAACTGAATTACCGTGTAGTCACCTTCACTGAAGCCCTTTGCAACTCTGTAAGCGAGCTTTCTAATACCCCATCTGTCGAACTTCTCGATGTTTCCTCCGACTCGTTCAACAATGTAGTCTCTTACCTTTTCAGCCATCGCATTCCGCTCTTCTTCATCTAGCTTTGGCGAGACTATGAACATCGTTTCGTAAATCCTCTTCATTAACTTCCTCCTCCCTTGGACTGTGGCT
>JAFGAP010000128.1 GCA_016933635.1 Kosmotogaceae bacterium | reverse complement strand
CCGCACGGGGCTCTCAACCCCAGCGGATTTTGAGTCCGCCGCGTCTGCCAGTTCCACCACCTCGGCCAGCAATAAAACTTTACCATCAAAGGTTATTGGTGTCAACGAGTTTCTTTCGGAAATGCCAGCTTTACAGTAGCCTGAGCGCTTTCCTATTGTTTCAGCAATTCGCCTAGCGGGAAGCAGAACTCTGGCATTCCTGCTGACCAAGGACCTATGTCGTATGGCTGGAAGTATATGCACAGTCTTCCCGCCTTAAGGTAGAACCCCTGGTCAGTTGTGACGCCTTCGAAATATTCCGGCCACAGGTCTTCTCGCCTTCCAATCTCTCCTTTTATTAGTTCATTCAGTTTGTCTTCAGAGGCCGGACTATCCAAAACACTATGAAGGGCAACAAGACGAGATCTGTCAATGGAGATGTTATAGGTTCTTCTAGCTGCACCCGGGTGGGCTCCGCCGGTGTACTCGCTGAAGATCATGTCAATGCTAAGAATGCCATCGCTGAGATAAGCCTCATATAAAACATAAACACTGAATTTTCGGAATGGCCACTCAGAAGTCTTCGATTCTTCGTAAGCGGCTTGAGCCATTTTTTCAATCTGAGTTCTATAATCTGTAATCTCAGACTCAATAGTTGCGTTAAGATAATCTTCAAAAGGCTTGTCTTTCAAACCGCTTACTGAAGGAATCTGGATATTTATCTCGCACACTTCAGAGTCCTCGACAATGTTCTTTCCAAGAACGCAGATCATGTTTCCATTCGAAAGAAAGATTTGTTCCGGAAGATCCTCAGTAAAAGAAAACGCGACTGCAACAGCAAACAACGTGTAGACCGCAATCAACAACTTACGCATATAAACCCCTCCTCTTAATGATCATCCATATTGAAAATACTACGAAATACAGATAAGCCTCATAAAAGAATAATACCACTGAGCTGCCGTTAGGTGAGCCAAAAGGTGGTGCAATTCCTTCTCTTATAAGAATCTACTCTTCTACTAAAACTAAAAGGGTATCATACGATTCTGCCATCTAGTTAAGAGGTTTTCACTTTTAAAAGCGACTAGCTAATTCTGAGCATTAGGGGAGAAATAAGATATCCTAGTGATATGATTTGTCAGGGGGTGATAGATTTGATTCCAGAGATAACCCTGGATATGGTTAGGGTAACCGAAGCGGCGGCCCTGTTTTCGAGTGTCTTCCTGGGGCGAGGTAACAAAGAAGCGGTGGATCAAAGAGCCGTTGATGCTATGAGAGGAATTCTCGATCTGCTGGACATGAAGGGTACAATCGTTATCGGAGAGGGGGAAAAGGATCAAGCTCCGATGTTGGCGGCGGGAGAACACGTAGGTAAATGGAGCGAAGATGATCCAGAAGTTCTTATCGCTGTTGACCCCGTCGATGGGACAAGGTTGGTGGCAAATGGGCGATCGAACGCGCTGAGTGTTATTGCTGCGACAGAAGGTGGGAAGATCGCTCCGTTACCGACTTACTACGTAGACAAACTGGCTGTCGGGAAAGAGCTCGCAGGGAATCTGGATATTGAAGCCACCCCAAGGGAAAACCTTCGTATTGCGGCCGCTATTCTAGGAGTCAAAGTATCAGAACTCACAGTAACAATACTTGACCGAGAGAGAAACCACCCACTAGTGGAAGCAGTTAGAACGGTTGGTGCCAGAATCAGGCTAATAAATGATGGCGACATTGCCGCCGCTATCGCTACCGCTCTTCCGGATGGAGGAACTGAAATCTACATGGGAATAGGCGGTTCACCGGAAGCGGTCCTTGCAGCCGCCGCACTTCAGTGCATGGGAGGGGAAATTCAGGTGAAGTGCTGGCCAAGAGACAAAGATGAAATTGCAAAAGTAGACAATTCTTCTTTTGAACTCCACACAGTTTACGGGACAAAAGATCTCATAGATGGAGAAGAAGTGATTTTCAGTGCGACTGGGATTACTGATGGCTCTTTTTTGAAGGGGGTTCGGTTCACCCACAGTCAGGCAATAACAGATTCAATAGCAATGAGATCGAGCACGAGAACGGTAAGAAGGATAAGGGCATATCATGAGATAGCTTACAAGACCATAACGACGAAGTCTGGGGGAGAGGTCTTCATATTCAACAGTTTGCTTGGAAAGAGAGCATGAAAGTCCGCCAAATAAGACATTTGAAGATCTGGAATTGCCCAGTAATAGATTTCATGAGCACCTCGGAAGCTCTACTTTCTTTGCTGTCATCGGAAGTGTCTTATTAAGAATGGCAATCCGTTTGTTCCAGGATATCCTAAGATGTTAAGAAGATGTGTGACAAGAGGAGGATGGAGTTCCTTATTTTCATCAGCTTAAGTGTATTTCGGCTTTCGATATTGATCATACTCGTCCCCACCAAAAAAAGCTTCCGGGGATTTCAGAGAGCGAATAATGGATTCCGAAAAGTGAGCCAAAGATTCTCATCCTTATATATGAATAAGTAAATAATTATCCTCGAAAGATATGATCTTAGTGGAGTTTCCGATAAAAGTCATGAAGAAGATTTTTTGCACAAATGTTGTTGCTCTTCCGATAAGGTATGCTGCTTTCCAGGTGCTATAATAAGCGCAAAACAACGGAGGCATTTCTAGTGATCTGCATTCTGCAAAACGACAGTGATTTTGACAAAGAAATTTCCCCTGTTGAAAAGGCTCTGGATAATACGGGGTATGAGTATTCAACATGGAAAACCTTTCTTGACGGGTTTCCTAAGGACGAGTTGAGCTGTGACGGATTGGTAATAACTGGTGGTTTCTCTATGAGTGATTACTTCAAAGGAAGAGCACTATCTTCTGGAGGAACCTTT
Organism: Kosmotogaceae bacterium; assembly: GCA_016933635.1. Lineage (GTDB taxonomy): Bacteria > Thermotogota > Thermotogae > Petrotogales > Kosmotogaceae > Mesotoga. The sequence continues at coordinate 592 of JAFGAP010000128.1, read as the reverse complement.
GTTAGTAGATTTGGGGGGCCTATTTTGGGAATTTGCCTGGGAATGCAAATTTTGGCAAGAATCAGCGGTGAATCGCTGGTCATATCAAGAGAGCTGGGGGTTTCACAGATAAGACTTGACGCTTCGCATGAACTGTTCTTGGGAATTGAAAGTGAAGTTACCACTTATCAGAGACACAATTATGGTTTGCCTTATGTACCATACGGTTACAGGCAGATTGCCTGGGGAAATGAGACATTCATTCAGGGAATAGCTTCTACAGATGGCTTGAGATTCGGTATACAGTTTCATCCAGAGGAAATTGAGCTTGGTTCTGAAGAGCAGTTGAGAAGAATCTTTGCCAATTATTGTCGGATCGTCAGCTTTCATAAGCAATGACCGAGGAGGAGAATATGAGAGTAGGGATTATTGGTGTAGGAAACATAGGTGGAATTTTCGCCGACAGGCTTCTCGGAGAGCTTGAGGGTCTCGAGAAACTGTACCTGATGGACAGAAATCAAGAAAGGCTTTCAAATTACTCTGGCGAAAGTGAGAGAGTGATTATCGCGAAAACTCCCGGTGAAGTCCTGGAGAATTGCACGCACGTAATAAT
>JAFGAP010000127.1 GCA_016933635.1 Kosmotogaceae bacterium | reverse complement strand
TGAAAAAAATTTCCTTCGGAGGTGATGAAAGTGAAAAAAATTTTCTTTGTAGTGTTCCTCGTATTGCTGCTTTCAGTGACAATGACTGCAAAACTTGTCTACTGGCATACTCAAGAGGAAGAATCAAGACAGCAGGTTATTGCACAGATAATCGAGTCGTTCACGATTGAAACGGGAATCGAAGTCGATGTAGTCGCGATCGAAGAGAATGAGATGTTTTCACGGCTGGCGGCCGCTTCCGCTGCCGAAACGCTTCCGGATTTGATTGAAGCTGGCGCGGAAACCATTCTGGGTCTTGGTGCGGATGGTTTGCTTGACACTGCAATTCCAACGAGATTCATTAAGAATGGAGGAGATTTCTACAACGGCGCTGCGAGATTCGTTATTACGCCTGCCGGAGACGAGTACTTTGCAGTTCCATACCATGGATGGGTTCAGGGCATCTGGTACAGAAAAGACTGGTTTGAAGAAGCCGGACTGGCCGAACCGACAACATGGGAAGCGATCATGGAAGCTGCAAAGTATTTCCATGATCCTCAGAACGGAATGTACGGGATCGTTCTGGGAAAGGCAAACGATGCTTATGCAGAACAGGTGTTCACGATTTTCGCTTTGTCAAATGGAGCCAGGATATTTGATAAGGAAGGAAACGTGATAGTAAATTCTCCAGAGATGAAGGAAGTACTCCAGTACTATAAAGATCTTGGAGAGTACTCGGCTCCTGGGCACACCTACTGGCAGCAAGCAAGAGAGCTTTTCCTTGCAGGTAAAACGCCGATGATGTTCTACTCTACTTATGTTATGGACGACCTTGCCCTTGCTGAGATTCAGACTCAATACATAAGCGATTTCGATCCTGATCTGGTTAAGAACACTGAGTTTGCTCCAATGATGACTCACAGCAGGTCTTCATCTTTTGGACAGGTTTTGTCGCTTGCCGTAGTGAAGTCGTCCGAAAATAAGCTTGATGTTCTCAAATTCCTGGACTTTGTCTATGAACCGGACAACTACATTAAGTACATCCACATGGCTCCCGGCGGCATGCTTCCAACACGCTCTTCTATTGCCGAAAGCGAAGAATTTCTGAACGATCCTAAGGGTATCTACAGGAGTTACGGCGCTGACAAAATAAAGGCAATCATCTATGGAATGGAGAACATTGAGAAGTTCGGTTATGTTGAAGGAAGGGTCTTCCCGGAAATGGGCAAGATATCCGGGGCTTTCACGATAGGAAATGGAATTGTCATGATGTTCGATAACGACGCAACTCCAGATCAGGTGCTAACTTTCTGGAGAGAGGATATTAGAAAGCTTATAGGAAGATAGTCAACTAGGAGTGGAGGCCCCGGAGCCGGGGCCTTCATTTTTTGGAGGGAGATCTCATGCAGAGAGCAGCCTCTTCCATGTTGAAGAAAGAAAACAGCCTGGGTTGGAAACTGGTTTCACCAACTGTAATACTGTTGATGATACTGATACTCTATCCAGTTGGCTACAATATTTATATCTCGTTCTTCGATTATGGAATTACCAGCTCCACATTTGTAGGACTGGAAAACTATGTTCGCGTCTTCAAAGACAGCGCCTTCTGGAAGTCATTTTTCATTACTGTAGGTTTCACGCTTATGACTGTGATTGGAAGCATACTCCTGGGACTCGTTGTAGCATTAATGCTCAACAAGGAGTTCAAGGGGCGAGCTATCGTGAGGACGATTGTGCTGCTTCCGTACATAACACCGCTCATTTCAATCGTCTTCTCCTGGAAGTATATCTTCGATCCCAGTTATGGGCCATTTATGCAGCTGTTCAGTCAAACTCTGGGGTGGGTTTCCCCTCAACTCGATCTTCTGAACAATTCAAACAACGCGTTTCTGGTAGCGTCCGTCTTCAATATCTGGCGAAATTTTCCTTTTGTTTATTTGATGCTCCTATCAAGGCTTCAGTCGATTCCTGACGATTACTATGAAGCTGCTGAAATCGATGGGGCAACGCCTTGGAAGAGGTTCACCAATATTACTCTTCCGGAGCTCTACTTCGTGATGGGAGCGGTAGCACTGATGAGAGGAATCTGGAATTTCTACAAATTTGATGAAGTCTATCTGATAAGCAAGAGGGCAGGAACACTGCCAATTTTCATCTATGAAAGGGTAATAGGAACTACTTCGCCGGAGTATGGAGTGGCAGCTGCGATAGCAACGATCTTGATGGTAATAATGCTTTTCTTGATAACCGCGTACGTCAAGAAGGTGTTGAAATGGTAAAGAAGAAATCACCCTTTAAGAGAGGAATGTTCGTTTTTGGGATCCTTCTTATCTGCTTTTTCATTCTAATACCGTTCTACTTCATGGTTCATGTATCGCTTAAGGCCGACTATGATCCTAACAAGCTGACATTTTCGAATTTCACGGTAAGAAACTACCTCGAAATATTCGGTTTGATTCAAAGCAGTGAGACAGAATTTTTTGGTGACGAAATTATAAGGGCGAATCTTGAGCCGGTACTGAAAAGAATAGAGGCGCTGAAAGAAAGGACGGCTTCTCTGGAATCTTACGCCCGATATGTTCACGAGGTCCAGCTGGAGGCAAAAGAGAAAGAACTTAGAGATATTGTGGATCTCGTAATCGATTTCAGTGGAATAGAAGTTCAAAACAGAGAGGAATTCATCGAACGCGCGATAATTCCAGGTACCGAAGAGACTGAAATAGTTGAAGAGAATATGAAATCGATTTTCAGTGCCAACGATGTAAAGAAGTTTACTGATTTGAGGGAAGAAGTGGACAGCGCTCTAACCGAGGAGTCTCTCATGTCAGGTCTTGAGAATGCAAAGGCCCAGCTCAAATCATATGAAGCTCAGAGGGATAAGATAATTGAAGAGAGAGCGAGTGAATTTCCCTTTTTGAGATACCTTAGAAACTCATTAGTCTTTGCAGGGACTTCCGCACTAATAAGCCTTATTGTAGCTATTCTGGGTGCCTACGCCTTTTCAAGGCTGAGGTTCAAGGGGAGAAGTTCAGTCCAGCGATCCGTTCTGTTTGTTTATCTCTTTGGAGGCACGGTAATAATGGTCCCGCTATATCAAATGGCGGTGAAGCTCGGGATCCTTACGACGCCTTTAGGAACAGGAATCTACTTGATCATGGTATATGTCATTCAAACATTACCAGTTTCCTTGTACATGCTGGGCAACTATTTCAGAACGATACCGTTTTCTATAGAAGAAGCCGCTATTATTGATGGTTGCTCAAGAATTCAGGCGATCTTTAAGATCGTAATTCCTCTTTCGCTTCCAGCTATAGTTACTGTATATATCTACGCGTTTATGATTGGTTGGAATGAATACCTATTCGCATCGGCCTTCCTCGGTTTGAAGTCATACAAAGATCTATTCACTCTTCCAATCGGGTTGAACGCCTTCTCAGGTTCTGCCCATGCTGTTTGGGGTAGGTTGATGGCGGCTTCTGTGGTTTCCGCAATTCCAATAATTATCATCTTCAGTCTTATGCAGAAATACCTGACCAGCGGATTCACTGCTGGAGGAGTCAAAGAATAGGAGGTGTCTATATGTCCGGACTGAATCATGATTCATACGATATCGTGGTGGGAATACCTAGTTTCAATAACGAGACCACGATCAAATATGTTGTAGAGACTGCGGCTAGAGGTTTAAGGCAGTATTTCCCTGGTATGAGAGCTTGTATTGTCAATTCTGACGGAGGTTCAACCGACAGAACAAAAGAGATGTTTTATTCTGCTTCAAGTATTGGGGTGGACTCCTTGTCCTTTGTATATGAGGGAATTTCGGGAAAAGGTAGCGCAATGAGATCAATAATGGAGAAATCAAGAGCATATGGGGCGCAAGCAGTTCTATTTCTTGATTCCGATCTCAGAAGTGTGGAGCCATTCTGGATAGAAAGACTTGCAAGTCCAATTCTAAAGGAAGGGGCAGCCTATGTTACCCCTTACTACATAAGGCACAAATATGATGGGACAATAACGAACAGCATATGTTATCCCCTCACTACAGCTCTTTATGGAAGAAGAATAAGACAACCTATAGGTGGAGATTTCGGAGTTGGGAAGGAGCTCCTTGAATACTACACGTCGGTGCCCGAGAGTACCTGGAAATCTGACATTTCAAGATTTGGAATAGATATTTGGATGACTACTTCCGCTGTCAATGAAGTCAAAGGAAGCATTTACCAAGCTGCCCTCGGTACAAAGATTCATGATATCAAGGATCCCGGAAAGCAGTTAGGGAAAATGTTCAAAGAAGTTGTAGGCACCCTGTTTTCTTTGATGCAGAAGTATGAGAACAATTGGAAAACGGTGGAAGACTATTTTGATTCACCTATATATGGCGAGGTTGTGACAGGTATCCCGGAACCGCTGCAGGTTGATCTGGAAAACATGATTTCCAGGTGCCACGAAGGCATCCATAGTCAGGAATATTTCATTAGAGAGATTCTTGGTGCGGAGGTTGCTCAAAATCTCTTACTTCTTGGAAAATCAGATGCGATGATCGATGATGATCTTTGGGTTAGAATTGTTTACAGAATTGCCTCAAACTATAGAAAGATAGCTCTTAGGGACAGACTCATAGAGCTGTTAGTTCCGCTTTATTTTGGAAGGGTTGCCAGCTTCGTTTCAAGAACGGAAAAGATGACCCAGGAAGGTGCCGAGGAAGAAATCGATAAGCTTCTGAAGAAGTTTGTGGGAACGAAGGATGAGTTGATATCTATATGGGAGAAGAGTTCAGAATAACTGAAAAACTGAAGGCAATGATAAAGGGTTTAAACCCCGCAGAGAAGAAGGCTGCCAGATACATAATCGATTTTCCGGATGATGTTATCCATCATTCAATAAGCGAACTCTCAGTACTTGCGGGAACGAGCGAGACAACCATTTTCAGACTGTCAAAGAAGCTGAATTTCAATGGTTATCAAGCTTTAAAAATACAGCTAGCCAGAGAACTCTCACGTGAATCGCCGCCAATTTCAGCCGACAAGAATAAGCTGATTTCTGATCTCATCGAGGCACTCAGCCAGCAGAATCAGCTTATAGATGATGCTCAACTGAATAGAATCGCAGGCAGAATCGTTAGGGCTAATAGACTGATATTCTTTGGAGTGGCGTCAAGCGGAATAGTAGCCGAATTTGGAGCGACCCTCTTCATGAGAGCAGGTTTTTCGACAGCGTTTTACACGGACCCCCATTTACAGATAATGACTGCCGTCTCGCTCAGCAAGGGAGATATAGTTTTCGGTATCTCCGCCAGCGGTAACATAAGGGACACGGTGAAATCCGTTGAAGTAGCTTCAGACTCCGGGGCGTACACCGTGGCAGTTACAGGTGGAATAGGGTCGAGAATAGTAAATGTTTCCACGGAAACCATATACGTAGCTCAAGGGGGACATGAAACGGGAATTCCGCCTCTTCAACCCAGAGTCTGCCAGCTTACGGTAATACAGCTTCTGCTGGAAAAGTCCATAAAACTTAGAAATGGAACACTTCAGACTCTTGAGAAGGTCGATAGAACACTTGACAAGAAGAGATATATTTAGTCTGAAGGTCAACATACGCTTTCTGCAGTAGATTCCCAGCTCAACCGTTGAACACAGCCGAAGGTTTTCTCAATGATAGTAGCAAAAAAGTCCACTTTGACAAAAGAATTACCAGATGGCTGCTCTGGTACTAGGGCTGGGAAGCAGAGGTTTGTAAACTGCTTTCAAAGGAAAACCCGTTTTCAAAAGCAGAAAGGCAGGCTTCGACAACTTCGGTTCTGTAGAGTGAACCTCTGTTTCTGTCTATTTCATCTAGTGAGTACTCAAGTCCAAACGGCTTTCTGTATGGCCTGTAAAAATTCATTGCCGCGACTACTTCCGAAACGGCAAGAATGCCCCCCTCAAGGCCAATTCCCGAATCCTTTAAGCCGTTCGGATAACCGGAACCGTCAATTCTCTCATGGTGCTGAAGGATTGCGTAAGAGACCTTATCGGGAAACGGAACTCCTCTACTTATTTCGAATCCCGTTATGGGATGTTTGCGAAGAAGTCTGGTCTCAAGAGCATGCAGTGGTCCGGGTCTAGTGAGCATGTCTAGAAACATTGAGTTCATTCCTAAGTCGTGTATCTTTCCAGCCATTTCAAGACAGGTTACTGTAAAAGAGTCCAATGCCATTTCCTTAGCGATTGCTGACGCGAGCTTCGAGACGTTTTCCTCATGTTCTTCTACGTATATACTCTTTATTCTGAACATCTGCAAAAGGGAGTTTGCGGTACCCCTGCAAATGTCGAGACGACTTGCACTATCATACTCTAGAGTTCTTCTGGGTGCACGGTAATAATCTTGATTTACGCTAAACTCGCTTTCCCTTAGAGTGTGCGGATGAAGTCTAGATATTTCCAGAGCATTTCTTCGGTCAATTTTTGAAGAGTCGTAAAGGCAGTAAGCCGTTACTGGAGATTCTTCAACGAGATCGTTCACAGATGCCTCGTACTTTAGAAGCTCTTCCATTTTCGTACCAGATTCCAGGATCGCAGTACCTTCTCCGGCCACGCTGAGGCCGTTATAGCCTTCCTTTATAGCTTTTAGTGTAGCTTTTTGCAGAAAACCGATCTGTCTCACCGGATCGAAAACGCCGTTCTCAATGTATGATCTTTCGAAATCGATTATTTCTAATGTCTTCGAACCAAGAAGATCATTCAGGTTATAGGCGTGCCCGGAAACTGTCTCTTTAAAAGAAATGACATCCCTTTCTGGTCCAAAATAAAGAAGTCTATAGTTGTTCGAAAGACCTTCTTTAAGGAAGGTATCTATTGCCGTTCTCAGATCGCGGGCCGTACCGTAAAGACTAATGCTATGAGTATCTGATTTCATTAAGCAACAACTCCATAAATAAATGATTAACTTTCTTCAGGAGGTCATATCAAGAAAATTATAGCATACATGATTTCACGCTTTGCCACTATCAATTGAATGATCGCGGTAGAAAGAGTCATGAGTCTTATTATTAGTCTTATGTGGAAGTTAATTCAGAAGATATCTCTACATGTTCTTGGGAAAACTGATTGTCACGGTAGTTCCCATCATGTATCTCGACCGGACATCTATGGACCCGTTTATAAGGTTTAGAGCGTGCTTAACAAGAGAGAGTCCCAGCCCCAATCCAGAAGATCCCGAAGTTCTTGCGTTACTTCCTCTGTAAAATCTTTCGAAGATTCTCGGCAATTCTTCGCTCTTAATGCCTATTCCATTATCCTTCACGGAGATATTTATTCTGGATTCGACTTCTCTTGAGATTATTTCAACTGTGTCGCCAACACTTGAGTACTTTACCGCATTCGAAATAAGGTTCGATATCACCCTGAAGAGAAGAAGCGAATCTACGGCAGCGTATGAATTAGGGGAGACTGATGTGGTTATCTTCAATTTCTTTCTTTTCCATTTGCTTTCGAGGTCACTTACGGATTCATCGATTAGTTCTTTCAAATTGACGGTTTCGATCTTGACCCTGTAGTTCTGTAGCTCGAGATTAGAAAGTATTCCAAGTTCTTCAACCAGTCTCGAAAGTCGTCCAGTCGATCTCGCTATTCTCTCGATAGTCTCGGAAACATCTGCAGGCAACTCCTTGTTCTTCTCTATCAGAAGCTGTACATAACCGTTTATTACTGCCAAGGGTGTGGAGAATTCGTGGACAATCGAATTGACAAAGTCCATCTTAGCGCTCTCAAAGAGTTTTTCACTCGTTATGTTTCTCGCTATTATGTATGGTGCCGAAACCCTTATATTGAGATAGTGAGTCGTGTCATCCTTGACGAAGATTGTGTCGGTAGAGTAATTAGTTCCCGAAATGAAATTATCTACTATTCTGGAAATACCCTGAACGTGGAGAGCGTCTGGTAAGGCTAACCCTTCAACATCTCCCAACATCCTTCTGGCCGACAGGTTTGCCTTTGTTAAAACCAGACCTTCATCTACAATCATGACTGCTTCGTTAAGTTCATCGAGCAGTGATTCCATCATCTCTGCTCTCCAATGACGAACTTATAGCCGACTCCCCGAACTGTCTTAATGAATCCCTCTCCAACCTTTTCTCTGAGTTTGCTTATATGGACGTCAACAGTTCTGAAATCGCCAAAGAAATCCATTCCCCAAACCTTGTCCAGTAACTCCTCCCGAGTAAAGACTCTTCCCGGATTTTCTGCAAGCAGCTTCAGTAGTTCAAATTCCCTTCGAGTTAGCTCTTCGGCCTTTCCATTCTTTGTTACTGTGTACGATTTGAGATTAACTACCGCATCACCTATCGTAAGTTTATCTTCCAAAGTACCGGATATTTCGGTTCTCCTCATGACAGCCTTGATTCTTGCCACAAGAGCCCTTGGATTGAAGGGTTTGGTAACGTAATCATCTGCACCAAGTTCAAGCCCAAGAATCATGTCAAGGTCGGACTTTCTTGCAGTCAAAAATAGTATCGGAATTCTTGAATATATTGTTCGAATCTTCTTCACAAGGTCGAGACCATTTGCGTCAGGCAGCATGATATCAAGAATTATCACGTCAGGCTTTTCTGAACGCAGAGATGACCATAGTTCTTCTGCGTTTGCGGCAGTTGAAGTCTCCATCGATTCATTTTCACATGCAGTTCTAACAATATTCAGGATATCGAGATCGTCATCAACAATCAATACTTTCAACGTCGCATTTCCTCCTTGAGGCTCTCGCCCTTTTCTATGTAATAAATCTCTTCCGCAATGTTCGTCGCATGATCGCCGGCTCTTTCGAGAAATCTTGATACTAGCATAAGATCAAGAAGCTGCCCAATTGCACTTGGGTCGGTCATGCTCATCAATTTCTCCCTTACTTCTCGCTTTATATACAGGTAGTATTCATCCACGTTATTGTCCTCATTCCATACTCTCTTTGCGGTTTCAGTATCTTTGTTGTAGTAGGCACCTATTATTTCTTCCAACATCTTTTCGACAACCGCTGTCATTTTCTTAATGTGAATTAGTGGCTTTACCAGAGTCTGATTCTCGTATCTGACTGCGACTTCAGCAATGTTGACGGCGAGGTCGCCTATTCTCTCCAAGTCGGTGGCCAGTTTCATCATCGTAAGAACATACCTTAGGTCCTCGGCAAGGGGTTGAAATCGGCCAATATAGTTGCATATTTCTGTATCCATTTTCCGCTGAAGCTCATCGATCACTTCGTCATTTTCGATGACGATTCTTGCGAGGTCGCCATCAAGACGATCAAGGGAGTCTATCGCTCTCAAAAGACTCGATCTCACATTCTCCATCATATCCGATAACATAGATTTCAATCTGTTGAAACCCGCTTCTAGATGTCTTTGCCTGTCTGGTGTCATCAGAACCAACCCCCGTTAACTGAAGATTCCTCTTAGATATTCGCTCGTTCTTTGATCGCTTGGATTCGAAGTGATCTTCTCGGTAGTGTCGAACTCGACGAGATCACCCACGTAGAAGAACATCACATAATCCGAAATCCTCAGCGCTTGTTGTAGATTATGGGTTACTATAACAATAGTATACTTTTCCGAGAGTTCTTCTATAAGAGTTTCTATTCTCTGTGTAGCAATTGGATCAAGAGCACTCGTAGGTTCATCGAGAAGCAGAACATCCGGTTCTACAGACAGAGCCCTGGCTATGCAAAGTCTTTGTTGTTGGCCACCCGAAAGATTTGTCGCGTTCTTCTTCAGCTCATCTTTGACTTCATCCCATAATGCCGCCTGCTTAAGCGATCTCTCGGTAATCTCTCTAAGTGTCTTGCGGTTCTTGATTCCGTGAACGCTAGGCCCATAAGTGAGGTTTTCCTGAATGGTCTTTGGAAATGGGTTTGGCTTCTGAAAGACCATTCCCACGTGTTTTCTAAGAAGTACTGGGTCCATATCTAGAATCTCATTGCCGAGAAGCTTTACTGATCCCGTATGTCTATAGGAAGGGATCAGGTCATTCATACGGTTCAGAACTCTAAGAAACGTAGATTTCCCACAACCGGAAGGACCCACAACCGCAGTCACCTTCTTTTTTGGGATTTCGCAGGTCACGTCCCTTAGTGCATGTTTTTCACCATAGTATACGTTGAGCTTTTCAATTTTGAAAATTGGTTCCTCCATTTCACCCCTCCAGCTTCTTCGATTCTCTTCTTCTTCTGATTGCGACGCTTATGAACAGAGTTATAACTATTATCAGCAGTACGGAAATACTTCCCTCAAGTTTTGGAGTCACATTCTCGGGATAGATTGCGGAAAGCACAAAGATGTGTGTCGGCAATGACATAGCCGGCTCAAAGATACCTGAAGGGTTTCTAGTGATATAGAATGCGGCACCTGTAAACAGTAGAGGAGCTGTTTCCCCAATTATTCTTCCTACAGCGATTATGACTCCCGTGAGTATCCTTGAAAAGGAGGCTGGAACAACAATTCTGAAAGTCGTCTCGGCCTTATTGGCGCCCAGTGCCATAGATGCTTCTCTGTATGATTTTGGGACTGCAGTCAGACTTTCGTGGGTATTGGAAATGATGTAGGGAAGCGACATAATTCCGAGTGTAAGACCCCCCGAGATGATTGAGGTTCCGAATCCAAATGTAATCGAAAAAAGCGATAACCCGAACATTCCAAATACAACGGAAGGAATTCCCGCAAGAATGTTATTGGCGGTCAATACTAAACGTTGTAAGCGGCTCTCTTTGCTGTACTCGCTCAAATAAACAGCTGAAAGAATACCCACGGGTACAGAGAAGAGAAGTGCTATCGATAGGAAATAGAAAGTACCCAGTATTGAAGGCCAAATGCCGCCTTCAGTCATCGAATTCTTAGGGAAGGAGACAAGAAATTCCAGGCTGATGTTATCAAGGCCAGCTACCACAAGAAAGGTAATCATAAGTAATATCACTGCAACCAGTGTGTACGATATGATGCCGAAAAACAATTTAGTGATCCGGTCGATTAGCATCTTCTCATTCCCCTCTTGAGACGCATTGCAGTAACTGTAAATATAAGAGAAATTGCCAGAAGAACGACTCCAATCATGAAGAGAGCGTAATAATGAGTGCTTCCAAGTTCAACTTCTCCCATTTCGCCCGCTATTGCCGCGGTCAGAGGTCTAACTGGATCGAAAATCGACCGTGGAATCATGGTAGCACCCCCTGCAATCATCAGAACCACCATGGTTTCTCCTATTATTCTATTTGTTCCCAGTATGATTGCATTTAGAATACCGCTTCTAGCTTGTGGAATAATGACTCTGAATATGGTTGAAGTTGTGTTAGCTCCCAGTGCCAATGAGGCCTCTTTCTGATCCACAGGGACAGCTTTCAAGGCATCTTCGATAAGAGTTACGAAATATGGCATCGCAAGTATAGAGAGCATCAGAGAAGCGTTGAAAACATTCAGTCCTGTCCACACTTTCATCGGGAAGAATTCCATCAACCACTTTGAAACATACTTAAGGCCAAAGCTTCCAAGAACCACCGATGGAATTCCCGCCATGAGTTCAAATATGAGTTTCAGAAAGTCGTGAGCCTTCCTATGGCTAAACTCGGCAAGAAATATAGCCGATACAAATCCCAGCGGGATAGATATCGCCAGGGTCAACCCTGTTACAGCCAGAGTGCCTGATAGCAGAGCGAGGATGCCATATTCGGCATCCTCGTAAGTTGGGTACCAGCGAGCGCTGAAAAAGAAATCCGCAAATGATATCTTTCCAAATACTCTTACTCCATCTGATATCAGAAAGAAGAATATTCCGAACAGAACAGTAGATGTAATCAAAGCTGCAATCGTTACCAGTACTCTTGACGAAAGATCAAGTCTCCTTCTTCTCAACTCGCCTCATCCAATCTATTTTGTTCCGTAAGCGTTCACATAACCCACACTTAGAACAGCAGCCTGTCCTTCCGGTGACAAGGCATATCTCAGGAAATCACCTATAACTCCTGTAGGTAGTCCGTTGGTTGCGTCGACGAACATGAACAGTGGTCTCGATATCGGGTATGATCCTGCATTTACATTCATTACAGTGGGTTCAACGTTTTCCACTGTCAAGGCCTTAACCTCTTCCGTAATGTATCCCATTCCAATGTAGCCGATAGCATACTGATTCTGCATTACCTGCTCAACCTCGGCTCTTGTGGATGCCAGCTGCTGGACCTGAGGAGCGAATTTCTCTCCCTTCATAACGTGTTCAACGAAGTACTCAAATGTTCCGGATGCATTGTCCCTAGACAGAGGAACAATTCTAGCCTTAGGCAGAGAAGGGTCAATCTGATTCCACGAAGTTATCTTTCCCGAGTAGATGTCAAACAGCTGCTGAATGGTTATGTTGCTAATCCCGAGGGACTTGCTTACGATGATCGCTATCCCGTCATAGGCGACAACATATGGTACGAAGTACTTTCCATCACTGTTCATCTGTTCAATTTCCGAGGACTTGATCCATCTACTGGAATTTGCAATGTCTGTCTGGCCGTTGAATAAGGCCTTTATACCCGTTGAAGACCCCGCACCTTCGATAGATATCTCGACATTTGGGTTCATTGCCTTATAAGCTTCTGCCCAGAGTTGCGCAACTGGATAGACAGTGTTGGAACCTTTAATGACAAGAGTAGAACTTAACAAAGTGCCAGCAAGTAACAGGATTACGATCAGTACACCAAAACTCTTCATATACACACCTCCTAAATTTATTTCCACGATTCATTTATACATGGAGGGTGTTATTGGGGAATTATTTGAGTTTGTTAGAATTGCAGCCTTGGGAGATGCTTTTCATAAGAGGATTACAGACGAATGCAAAAAAACAGAATCACAATATAGAAGTATTCAGTGAATGATGAATACGTGAGATCCCCATCGAGAAAGGATTCTACACGATGAAGACTAGTGTTTCCCGAAGATCAAGTATTTTAAATCTGATGAACTGCTATGAAGATCAGTTAATGTTGTTTTGGAATATAGAAACTATCAAGTATAAACCCTTCTGGGGTTTTCGAATAGCCATACAAACCGTCAAGAGTATAGTCGAACAACATATAATGAAAAGCTTTGGCGGAAGCGACTAGATTCTCACCCCGGCTGATGTCGTAAAGCGGAGCGCCGCCGCCAGCCGTAACGACATAGGTTACGCCGTTTCTCTGGATTCTCTGATAACCATGATCATGACCGCTAAGAACGAGATCAACGTTGTAGTTCTCGAAGACGGGAACCAGGTATTCCTTTAGATATAGATGGTCTCCATGAGTGCCGTAACTGTACGGAGGATGGTGCAAACAAACCACTACATGTGCAGGGTCTCCTTCTTCAGCCTCCTCTAGCTGTGTTAGAAGCCAAACGTATTGCTGAGAATACTTGTCGAAAGCTTCATTTGTGTTCAGGAATATGAAGAAGATATCACCGTACCATAAGCTGTAGTATCTTTCATTTCCCGGAAAAGCGAAGAACTTCAAATAGTTTATGGCTTCAGATTCGTGATTCCCGATGACGCTGTAGAGTACACTGTCAGATAACACCTCGGTAATTTCAAAGAAGTCTATCCATTCTTCAATGGCGTCATCGGTCGAGACGATATCACCTGTGTGGATTACTAGAGGAACGTTTTCGCTGGCAATTCCATTGACTATCTCAGAATGAACGACATAGTTGTTTCTACTATCCCCGTAAGCGGTAAAACTGAATGGTGTGTTTCTGTTAGGTGCGGTTGTCAATATCCCGTTACCTTTGTAAATGACTTCGCCATCCTTTTCGCTCTTGACAGTGTAAGCATAGCTCATTCCGGGAAGAAGTCCGGACACCCGGAATCTGTGAAGAGTCACTTCCTGATCTGAATGAATAGATTCATTGGAGCCATCATAGACTATTAAATAAGAAGTGGAGGGTTTTTCGGTGAACCAACTTACTGTAACTCCATCGTGTGAAATATCATTCAAATAGACTGAAAAAAGCTGGCCAATTACTAGAAGAAACAGAAGAAGCATGTATTTTTTCAATGCGCTCATCTCCTTTATTATGTCGTGCGATCTGCGAATAAATGGATACATAATGATTATAACGGAAAAATAATCTTGATTCTTGTTGAGGGCATCTTTGAAATCTTGTTTATTATTGGATGACAAGATGCAAAAGATATGTTGGAATAGCTCTTTAGTGGTGAATAACGGTGTTCAATTACGTCGTGATATAATCTCAGAGCGGAGGTGAGTGATATGGAATTATACAGTAGTGAGAGTGAACCGCCACTTTGATTTGATTCGCCCGTTGAGACCTCCTTCTAAGTGACAAGAGAAAGATGAATTACTTCAAAAGGGGGGACCGATGTGCGAGAGATTTTGATTTCCGAAAATGGAAAAATGAACACGGTAGATTCACCAGTAGAAGGCTGCTGGATTAATGTAATATCACCTGATAGTGGAGATATCGCTTTTCTTAAGAGTCTAGAAATCGATGAGGATTTCGTATACGATGCTCTAGATCAGGAGGAAAGGGCAAGATTCGAGCAGGATGAGGAACTCATCTACGTGATTACCAAACTGCCATATTTAGATATTGCAGACGAAACTGTTCCATACAAGACCATGACTCTCGGAATTGCAATGAAATCCGGTTATTTTGTTACAATAAGCGGTTCGGGAAACGCAATTGTATCGGACATAGTAGAAGGACGGGTCAGAGATATTTCCACAAAAAAACGAAATCGCTTTCTTCTAAGAATATTTGACAGAGCAACCGTTTATTACCTTAGGTATCTTAAGGAAATCAGGAGACTGTCAAATGAGATCGAGTCCGAACTGCACAGATCTACCAGAAATCAAGAGCTTGTGGCGATGTTGAATCTCGAGAAGTCTCTGGTTTTCTTCACGACATCTCTTAGATCAAACGAGCTAATGTTTGAAAAGCTAAAAAGAGCAAACATACTGACGCTCTATGAAGAAGATGAAGAGCTATTTGAAGACATCTCTATCGAGAATAGACAGGCAATCGAGATGGCAAACATTTACAGCGACATTCTGACGGGAATGATGGATGCCTTTGCATCTGTGATCTCCAATAATCTCAACGTAGTAATGAAGATTTTGACTATAGTGACGCTCTCTCTCCAGATTCCGACATTGGTGGCGTCGATCTATGGAATGAATGTTGAGCTTCCCTTCATGGAGAGCAGTAAGATTTTCTACTGGTCTATGGGTTTGTCGGGAGTCGCAGCCTTCCTGGTTGCTTTGATTCTATTCAAAATAAGATGGTTCAAGTAGTGGTATGAAGAGATCTCAGGAAAAGTATCTGAATTAGCGAAGCCGCCAAAAGAACAGGCGGGATGAATATTACTGGAATGAAGATCCCCACGAATGAGTAAGAGAGCGCGATGCCGGTTGAAATAAGGAGCGTGATTCTCTTCTTGTTTTTGGTCAGTCTGAATATCTTATCGTAATAGTGGTCACGATCGCCTGCAAAAGGCGATTTTTTTGCTAGAGATCTTCTCAGGAATCCAACGAAGAGATCGAGAAAAACCGGCCAACAAATCGCCGCAATTCTGACGAAATTCTGAGTTCCCCAAGATTGAATGAGCAGTATTCCGACAAAGGAACCGGCTATATACGATCCCTGATCTCCCATGAAAAGTCTGGCAGGTGGAAAGTTAAAGATTAGATATCCGGAGTAAACGCCTGCAACTGCAAGAGCAATCTCAGGAACAAATCCTGTGAAATAAGCAAATACTGCAAATACGATTACATTTGTGGAAGAGATTCCGTCAAGACCATCTACCATGTTGTAAGCATTAACCATGCCGGCAAAAACCACCGAGAGAACAATCGAATCTAATGTAGAAAACCCGAAGATGATGAAGGACACTGCAAATCCCACGAGAATCTCCAATATCAATCTAATTCTTGGGGATACTCCTCTTATGTCGTCAACAAAGCCCAAAGCCCACATTATAAGTATTGGCGGAAAGAACTCAGGACTCCGAAAAAACCAGGGAAACATGGCAAGAAATATCCCCGTTCCTCCCATGAAAGTAATTGGCCTTTCATGGGGTTTGAGAACACCAGAAGGCTTATCCACAAGCCCAAGTTTCATACCGATCTTTCCAAAAATGAAACACAATAGAGCGGAAAGAGTCATGGCATAAAGGAACGACATCATCCAGCGTACTCCACGGCTTTCTCAATAGTGTAAGAGACAAACTGCATCTCTTCTTCACCAAGATTGTTGAAGAAAGGAATTGCGACCGTTCTCCTAGCCAACCTCTCAGTTACCGGAAACATACCCTCTCTGTATCCGAAGTCATGCATATAAAATGGCTGAAGATGTATGGGTCTGAAGTAATCCCGGCATTGGACTCCATTCTCTGTGAGATATTTCATGAAGCTCTCTCTATCTATCTTCTCGTCTAACTTTATTACATACACAAACCAGCCTATGCTTGTAGCGTAATTCGCAATGAAAGGAGTCTCTATTCCACTAATGCTTGACAAAAGCCTTTCATAACGATCAGCAACTCTCTGACGTTTTTCAAGAATCTCATCAATTCTCTTCATCTGTTCCACGCCGAGTGCGGCTGATAACTCATCCATCCTGTAATTGTAGCCGAGTCTTACATGTTCAAGCCAGTTTTCGGAAACTCCTCTTCCCTGATTTCTCATGCTTTTGGAAAGTTCTGCAATATTGCTGTCATCGGTAACAATCATTCCGCCTTCTCCGGTGGTGATCTGTTTGTTTGGATAAAAGGCAAATGTACCTGCAAGACCGAAAGTCCCTGTCTTTCGTCCCATGAAAGAACTTCCTAGTGCTTCACACGAGTCCTCAACAATTCTTATTCCGTGTTTGTTGCAAATTCCCTCGATTCTGTCCCACTCAAGTGGATGACCAAAGATATCTACTGCCATAAATATGTCCGGAACAAATGGGTCCAGCTTGATAGGACCGGTATCCAGACCTTCTCTTGAGTATTTGGCCAGGGCCTCTTCCAGAGTTTCCGGAGATACGTTTAGTGTCGACTCTTCAATATCTGCGAATATCGGGATGGCTCCTTCGTATAGAGCAACATTTGCGGAGGAAACAAAAGTGAAAGGACTTGTGATAACCGTTTGACCCCTCTTCAGGTCCAGGGAACGAATTACCAGATGAAGGGCACTGGTTCCACTGTTTACTGCGACGGCATGTTCAACTCCGATATACTCCGCAAAGATTCTTTCGAACTCTGAGACCTTAGGGCCAATAGACAAAATGCCTCCGGTCATCAGCTCCGTAACTGCCGAGATTTCTCTTTCCGTAACGTCAGGTCTTGAAAGGGGAATGAACACTATCTCACCTCCTGAGGAGATCTTGAAAACAAAGAGAGCAACAGTCCTAACATAAATGACCAAAGTGCAGCAAGACCTATCTGGAAATCCTTAGGTAAAGCGAACGTAAGCGTATGAGCTGGAATCCAGAACCAAATCAAAGAAAAAAAAGCCTTATCCATGTTCTTCCAGTTGACTGTCTGAAGTACCAAATTGTCGAGCAGCCTATGAAAAAATACCAGGAATACACCAAATTGAAGATTCATCGAAAGTGAACGTGCAAAGGCATTGAGCAGAGAGTTCTCGACGAACAAGCTCGGTAGAACCCCATTGATTACGAGAGCAGAAACGAAGCCCTGGTAACCGATGAATGCGATTTTTATGAAGATGGCTAAAAAAGCCCATTCCAGAGCCTTCATGCAAACAGTTTTTAGCGGAAACGGTGTCGTGAATCGGGCGATCTTCGCACTGACAAAATCGCCAAGAGTTCCAAGAATAGAGAACTGAATGATTGCTGAGAAAAAAGGGAAATCTCTAATGAAATTAACATACCAGTTCACTATGAATCACACCCATTATTTATTCTCGCAGTAGAATCATCAACGATTTCAGAAGTTATCTTGTCCAATTCCTCAAAGTCGCTCTCTTCAATGGCGGTCCTCAATCTGGAAACTGTCTTTAGCAGAGACTCTTCGCCCATCGCTTCATTCATCCTGAGACGAAAGATCTTTGGATGTTTAGTCTGAATGAATTCTTCGTTTGTGAGGACTAATTCTTCGAAGAGCTTCTCGCCGGGTCTAACACCTGTATACTTTATTTCAATTTCCTGATGGGGTATGTATCCAGCAAGGGTAATCATCTCGTTTGCAAGAGAGGAAATTTTGACAGGTTCCCCCATGTCAAGCACGAAGACGTCTCCATCTCCGGAAAATGCCCCCGCCTGAAGGACGAGCGTTACCGCTTCCGGAATTGTCATGAAGTATCTAGTCATTCTGGGATCCGTTACGGTAACGGGGCCACCGGACTGAATCTGTTTCTTGAAAAGAGGTATCACACTTCCACGGCTTCCAAGAACATTTCCAAACCTGACAATACCGAATTTCGTATTGCTCCTCGATGAAATAGACCTTACAAATTCCTCCGCGATTCTCTTTGAAACACCCATGACAGAACTTGGCCTAACTGCCTTGTCTGTCGAAATGATGACCATTGTTTCGACTTCAAATTCATCGGCCAGACTCGCAATATTATAACTGCCAAGTGAGTTGACTCTAAACGCTTCTGTTGGGTTCTCTTCCATTATGGGAACGTGTTTATGGGCAGCAGCATGGAAGACAACCTGTGGCCTCATCCTATTGAAAATGTATCTCATTCTTGACGGATCGGCCACGTCGCCGATTAGTTGACTGACCTTGAGATCAGGAAACAGAGAGCCGATCTCCTGTCTGATTTCATAGATGCTGTTTTCTCCCTTTCCGACGAGCAAGAGCCTTCCGGGGCCAAGAGGGGCTATCTGACGGCACAACTCACTGCCAATGCTTCCTCCAGCGCCTGTTATGAGCACAGTTCTTCCAATAACATAATCCTTTAGTGAATTCAAATCTATTTGCACGCTTTCTCTTCCAAGCAAGTCTTCGATGTTTATCTCTCTCAAATATCCCAGTTGGGCCTTTCCGTCCATTATCTCTGCAATGCTTGGAAGAGTCTGAGCCCTAACCCTACTTATATCAATTTTCGAAAAGATTCTCCTCAATGTGCTTGCATCGGCAGAGGGAATTGCAATAATTACCTTTCGGACTCCCATCTTCTCTACGAGCGGCATAATCTCATCAGTATTCCCCAAAACGGGAATTCCTCGTATTCGCTTTCGAAGCTTTCTCGGAGAGTCATCTATAAAGCCCACTACCAATCCATGTTCGGGATGGCGCGACAGTTCCTCCGCTATCGATGTACCAGCGTCGCCTGCCCCTACTATGCAGACCCTCTCTTCGGAGGAAACGATCGGATGATTTCTGCTCAAGATACTCAGCCAAAAAATCCTCGACCATATTAAGAGAAAAACGGAGATAATTGCCGCCATTGTCGAGACTGTGAAAGGCACCGTCAAAAACTGTATTTCAAAGAGGTTGAGAAATCGACCCGCAAGAAATCCAATTGCATAGCCAACAATAACAGCCCGGAGTATTATGAAATAATCTCTGAAGTAACTATAGCTCCAGGCGATTCTATATACCCCATTTAGGATAAGAGAAACGACAATGAAACCGCTGAAGTAGATTCCATTAACGAAAAACTCCGGTTCATCCAGAGTGAAAATACCGTATCTGAAGTACATACCTAGTATGTATGCAAAATATACTATTAATGAATCAAGTAGTAGAAGCAATAGATTTCTCTTGAAGCCGGACAGATCACTGAGTTTTGTCAAACTCTTCACCTCATGGAGATTCTAGCACACTAGAATCGAAGTAAAAATTTGCCTCCATCTTTCCCATACTGTAGGTTCAGTTAACGAGGAACCTTTCGTCATTGCGAGCAACCTGGATAGCTGCTTCTGCCGATTTTTCCTTGTCTTTTATCTCAAGCATGATGTCAAAATTGAAGGGACAACTTTCCTCTAAAAAAGAACTGAAATTGTCAAGATCGATGCTATCTGTATGTCTTCCCTTTCTTGCACCTTCTTGTTGAGTGCTGTAATCAACGATTGGAATTCCATCTTCGCCTGCCCAAGATGATCCGGATAAACTAAGGGAATCAGCACATGAGATTCCATCTGAAAGAATTGAGTGATGAAATACATCAAAGAGAATCGGAATACCTGTCTCATGATTAATCGCCATACAGTCCAAAAGCGAGTACAATCTCTCGTCGTTTTCAATCACGAGTCGCTCCTTTATCGCTTCAGGAGTTGCGTTGTATCGGTCTATGAATCTTCTGGAGGCTTCCTTCTTATCTCCGTAAACTCCGCCAACGTGAATCTGGATTTTTGCGCTGCGGTCAAGCTTCATGAGATTGAGGACTTTTGCGTGGTAAAGTAGTTCAGCGGTGCTGTTGCTTACAACATCAGGTCTGGGAGAATTGAGCAGGACGAATTGATCGGGATGCATCGATACTCTCATATCGTAATTTCTTATCCTATCGCCTATGCACTCGAATCTACTTCGAAAAATATCTTCCCACTTTGCTTTGCAGATTGGGTGAGAAGCAAATGGAATCAGATCCGATGAAATCCTAAAGAAGAGAATGTCTTTTTTTCTGTTGTATTCTAGTATCTCTTCAAGGCAATCAAGGTTGGCAGAGACAGTCTCAATCAGTCT
The DNA here is from genome assembly GCA_016933635.1 of Kosmotogaceae bacterium. Taxonomy (GTDB): domain Bacteria; phylum Thermotogota; class Thermotogae; order Petrotogales; family Kosmotogaceae; genus Mesotoga. The sequence goes on along the minus strand of JAFGAP010000127.1, from coordinate 8,377 downwards.
CTCTTCGTTGTATGATGCCAGTCTGAAAGTTTTCGCAGAGGTGCAGCTGAGAGTTGTGTTTATGCAAGGATACCCTATCTTCATACATAACCTCCTAATAATAGTATTTTAGCGGAGTTTCGGGCAAAGAATGTATAATTGATTTGATACTGATTGAGAGGTGAGGTGTTTGAGAGTTAAGAAGCAACAGTCTTTCCCCATCACCAGAGTTTTCCTTGTTGCCTTTTTTTCACTTTCAGTTCTGCTTCTACTGTTTTTTTTCTTTCATCTTTTCAGGGTGAAAAGCCTTGAGGACAGGATAGCAAACCTCGAGAAGCATCAGGCTGCCCTCGAAATGGAGATTAGTGCGGTGACCGGTGTTCAGCGAACGATGAATATCAATCTCTATTATTATAACGAGCTTCTCGATAGACTGATGAATGACGAAGTTGTCTGTGATATAGGAGCTGTAATACCTGTCCAGAGAACGATTCCATATTCTCAGTCACCAATTAACGATGCGCTACGTTTGTTGTTAAGGGGAGAGCTTACTAAGGCCGAAGTAGACCTGGGTTTCAAGACAGAATTCCCCGGTAGAGAACTGCAATTTCTTGGAGCCAGACTTGAGAACGGAGTCTTGTACTTGAAGTTTTCCGATCCTGTAGGGTTTACTTCGGGGGGGTCTTGCAGGGTAAATCTCCTGAAAGCTCAAATAGAGAAGACGGCTCTTCAGTTCGATTCGGTGAGCAGTGTTGAATTCGAGCCAAGTGATCTCTTTCAACCCTGATCCTCGGCCTTGATCTTCGAACCGTAATTTACACCGTTGCAATTTTTAGAATAGTTGACTTTAACAAATTCCCATGGTATAATATGAATTAAGACGTCCGAAATGGGCGTTTTTCTTTTATCTTAGCCGATTACTTGTTTTTTGCTTTTTTTTCAGAGGAAAACTAACAGCACTAGAGCGGCAGATATTGCTCCTAAGATTCCCAGTCCGTATAATTCCCATTTAGCGAGTCCCCTTAAATAGTGAAATGATCTGATCTCTCTTATCCATCGCGGTACCGCAATTATCTGGGAAGCGGTAAACCTTTCCTTCTTTCCAAAAGTTATCCATGATCTTCCCGGATCTTCGGCCTTCACTTTGATCGAATAAATCCCTTCCTTAGCGAGTGTCGAGTCATGCCTTACGTAGAGATATGAATAGGTATCACCGAAGAACTCATACATTACTTCGGGATCAATACTTTCAAGAGCGAAGTCTTCCACGATTTCCCCATCGGGATCATATACGGTCAGATTTGGACGAAAATCTACCGTGGTATCCATGCCTTCAATTTCCTTAGGTACTCCAAAAAGCATATGGAAGTGCTGACCAACCAGACCTTCGAATACGAATGTGATTTCCTCCGCAGCAGAAAAGACATAATAGAAAATCTGTGACAGCTCTATGTCCTTTACAAGGAATGTACCTTTAGCAAAGCTATCGGACGTCAGGAAGGCCGGCACGTGTGCAAATGCTGAAACTGCGAAAATAACTATCAAAGAAAGCAGTAAGAATTTTTTCTTCATGGAATGCCTCCTATTTAGTAATCTATGTAAATAAGTCTATCAGCATTCACGGCCTTTTCATTCATGGTGAAAGTACACTGACAAAAAATCAGAATTCCGTTAATCCGAAATGATCGGTTTTCGATAGCTGTTGAACAATTGCAGCATTTTGTTCTTTCAAGGGCTGACGAAAAGACTAATTTGGCGATTTCTCAAACTGATAGAAGTGAGAGGAGAAAAGAGATCTTTCAGATTAATTCTCCATTTTCAATTTTAATTATCTTAGCCTTTCAAAAGAGAGTATTTCAATGGCCCACTTCCTCTCATTCGATCTCAAGGCTCTCTTGTCTGTCTCAATTTCTCCCACCTGATTGTCGTAAGGATCAGATCTGTAAAATCTCTTGGCCGGCAACAGGGGTAGCATAAATGCCGAATTCGAGATCATCCTGTACGCATCTAGATTTCCGAAGTAGAACTCTCTGTAAGCAGGAATGTCCTTCCTTGAACCTCCGAAAGAACAGTCCACTGGAATCCACCCAAAAGGCTCAAGCCAGAACAAAGCCCAGTCGTGAGGACTCGCACCTTTTGGAGATGCAAACCATCCTGACTGCCATCTGGCGGGTATACCCTTTATTCTGCAAAGCGTTATGAACAGCAAAGTTTTTACACCACAATCACCCCTGAGATTAGTAGCGGCGAATTCTGAAAGATTTGGATAAAGGGCATATTCACTCATAAATGTATACTTCACATGCTCGCATATCCAGTTATAGAAACTCTTTGCGATGTAGTAGGGATTGGTCTCGTCGCCAGAGATCTCATCGGCTAGAGATCTCATAAATGGTGAAAATACTATATGGGGCGCTCGTTCATTCAAATAGCTTTCAAATCTCTTTTCATCGGGATGTGTGCATCTGTAGGGATCTAGGGAAGTTGATATTTCGGAGATTTCGTACTCAAATTCGACACTGAAAAGGGTATCTTTTCTTGCATCTGACTCCATATATACTGTGCGTTGGGAGTAATCGGCCGGCGATAGAAAGTAATCGTGACTTGTGTTTAGGATCTTCGTTGAGGAAACTTGTTCTCCATTTCTGGATACTGGCAACCAACAGCGAAAAACACTTCCTTCAGAGCTTATAACGTTGATTGACGATCTAGCAATCACTCTGAATTTCGAGGGTTCTCTACAGCTGATAAGCCTGTCTATCTCTCTGTGAAGGAGTGCCCTAATTTCGTCTCGTTCTGTATCTTTTTGCTTCAGTCGATTACCATATTCGGGCATCACGAACAGTAGATTCTTATCGAATCTTCTTTCGAATCTTTCTTCACCGTCGAGAGTCATGAAGTCTAGTTGCTTTGCCTGACATAAGGCTTCAAACTCCTCGCTGGTGAAGTTGTCTATAGAATTGGATAGAATCTCAAAAGCCTGTGAATTAGTGTATGGATAATTGTCCTTCAACCTGAGAATTCTCTCCTTTTCCCATAAGAGTCTTCTTGACACTATAGAAGGAAGATACCCTTCAAGCTCATTATCGATTTCTTCAACAGCCCCTTCAAAGTCCCCAGAACTCTCAAGCAAACTGATCTTCTCAGGAAGCTGAGCCGCCAAAAACTCCATTCCTTTCACCTCTTGTCTTCATAATCAAAGATCTCAAAATGATTATATCAGCAAGAAGGGTTACGAAAAAAAGGCGGCCTCCGCCTGGAAGCCGCTATTCTCTTAAGATATAAGGGGTGGAATTTTCTCCACTAGTTGAGTATCTGCAAACCCATGCCATGAACCTTTCTTCAGAAGATAATCTTACAACACCAGAAGAGAAAGAGACTTCGATACGCTTGGAGCAGGCTTTAACTGAGACTTTTCGAGAGTCTAATTTTTAATGGGCACAGCATTGCCGTTTTGCAAGCAAAGAAGACAGGGCTGAGAATTCTAAGTGCATAGAGCAATTTGCCCTATAATCAAAATGAGGAAAGGGGGCTCCTTTTTTTGATCCTAGTGAAGCGTCCTCGAAATCGGAAAAAGGTGGAGGTGAAACAATGGCTGAGATTTCTTTGGGCAAAAACATTCCTGACTTTTCATTACTAGATCAAAACGGCAACGAAGTATCGTTGTCCGACTTTTCCGGGAAGAAGATTGTGCTATATTTCTACCCAAAAGACAACACTTCCGGTTGTACGCTTGAAGCAGAAGGCTTCAGAGATTTAGCTAGCGAGTTCGCCGGTCTAAATACAGTCATAATTGGTGTTAGCAAAGATAGTCTGAAGTCTCATCAGAGTTTCTCGCTAAAGCTTGATCTTAACTTTTCTATTCTGAGCGATGAGGATGGAAGGATTCACGAAATGTTCGACGTGATTAAACCGAAAAAGATGTACGGTCGTGAATATATGGGAACAGAGAGATCGACTTTTGTTATTAACGAGAATAGAATTCTTGCAAAAGAATACCGAGGCGTTAAAGCAAAGGGCCATGCCGAAGAAGTGTTGGTGTTCATCAGAAGTCTAGAGTGATCTAGACAATGAGATTGTAACAGACCTTTGTTTGTACTTTCTCAAATCCTTCTTCAACATAAAGAGAAAGGGCCTTTTCGTTTTCTGCATTTACCGAGAGGACACTTCCAACCCCCAGTTCGTAAGAAAGAGCTAACGCTCTTCTCAACAAGAGCTTTCCAAGACCCTGGCCCTGAAAGTCTGGCAATACGGCTAGAGGCCCTATTTCAAGAAGCCCTTCACTACTGATTTCCGAAAAGAAGAGGCCAACAGGTTCATTTTCTTTATATAGCAGCTGAATCCCTGAATCTGGAACGGTGCTATTCGACAGATTGCTTCTTAACCAGTCCGAGTCAATGTCGAAATGGCCCGCTAGTTTAGCGAAAGCAGAGTTAATTATCTTGCAGAAAGTCTCTCCGTGTTTCTCCAAGTCAAATGTGGTGAAATCTATTTCCTCTGGGATTTCGAGAGAGCTGCTAATTAGCCTTCTCTTAAGGACGAAGGAATATCTCTCAACTTTGAAACCGATTTCCTTTAGAATGGATTCGACTGGTTTTCCTGATGAAACAAAGAGATAAACCTCGTCTATTCCAGAAATGTTACGCAGTAATGGTGTAAGAAGAGATCTATAAACGTCCGTCATTGATGCTCTGGAATGAAGAATCATGAATCTTCCCTTTCTTAAACTCCTGTATCTTCGCTCAAGAATTAGAGAGGCAGCTCCCATAACTTCATCATTTTTATCTAAGAGAATTACTGAAGGATGATCTTCATCTGCGACAAATGTATCTGACGGCAAAAAAGAATCGTCGTGCTCCGGGCCAAATCTCCTGCAGTAATCAACGAAAGACTCTTTTAATGATTCATCTACTATCTTGACCATTTTGGCCTCCAAAATTTGAATTCACATAGTATTTTATTACAAGTGTGGGAGAAGTGAGGAATCGAAATGGCAATTGGCAACGGCCTTCAGAATGAATCTGAAGTTCGTCGTTGCTGAAGAGAAAAGGATCTCATATGCCTTATACTTGAATTCTTTTGGCGATAAGTACTTCTTTATTAAAGGGCAAGCAAAACAATGAGTGTATAATTACATTACTCAGACATGATGTAATTCGAGGTGGTGATCTGATGGGTTTTGCGGTAAAGAGTAGCAGAAGGCCCAAAATAGGACACATAAGAAACAACTTCATAAGAGCGTCGGTTTTACTTGGAATAGTAACTCCCGTATCGATCTATGGAATCACGAGATTTTTCGGAGCCAGAGATAGACTTGAAGGTTTTGGATGGCTCCTGGTAATGCTCATAGCGGTTTGGGCACTGGTAGCAGTGATCTGGGTTCTTTCTCTAAGAGCCTATTTCGAGGCTCGTAAACAGATTATCAGAAGCAGGAGAGGTTTTAGAACTAGAAACCTTAAACCATCCAGCATGATTCTCAACAGATCTCAGGTAAGTCCCATTAGAATGAAGTCAACCTGATTTACGCTTGCTCATAAACCATTCATAGAGTTCGGGATCCGAGTAAGTCTCTGTCCATGAATCATGGCCTGCATCAGGATAGACCTTTAGTATCGCATTTCCTCCGGCTTCCTTTAAGGTCTTTACAAGAATTCTGCTCTCTTCAACAGAGACAATATTGTCTTTTTCACCGTGAAAGGCCCAAACGGGCAAATCCTTGATATCGATGACTCTTTCCGGGAATCCCAAAATCCCTAATCCTCCGCCACAAATTGGAGCTATGGCGGAAAATAAGTCTGGGTACTCGACTGCCATATGCCAGGTTCCGAAGCCTCCCATAGAAAGGCCTGTGAGGTAGATTGCTGCGGGATCGACTATGTACAGTTCAATGACCGATTCTAAGAGAAATCTGAGGTCCTGAAGTCTGTTCAGCCACCAATCATTTTCCGGACATTGTGGCGAGACGGTTATGAAAGGAAAATCATTCATTTCGCTAACGACTCGTGGAATTCCGTGCTTTTTCAGAAGCTCCAAATTGTCTCCCCTCTCACCCGCTCCATGGAGAAATAGAATAAGCGGCCATTCAGTCTCTTCTTCGTTGTATTGTAAGGGGAGTGAGAGAAGGTAGTCTAGCTTCCTTCTGAGCGAATAAGCGATATTTGATTTATAAAGCTCCATTTTCGCACCTCCTTATCAGACTTCAACCTACAGCATAGCATTATTGAAAGAGAATTCTCTGCATAAACAATAGTCGTGAATCACCTTGAAGAAAATGATAGTGCCCTTCCAAAGAAGAGGATACGTATCGTTCTTACTGCAGTTATCGTTTCTAACTTATCTTAGAGAAAGAGTTTGCAGACAATAAGAGAATAAATGTGGACCAATCGGAATCAACGAAGAAACTCGAGCTCCGGATCCTTATGAAGTGACTCTGTCAATATAACGGATGATCCTTGTGGATTATTTCACGAATGCACGTTCGACGAGAAAAGTCGCCATAATCTTCTTCTTAAGAATCTTCAAGAGCGGGAGACCCTTTTTGGAGCAATCAGCTCTCTATCGCTTTCGTGATCTCATATCTACTTGGAACTGAACACAGATTTGCCAGCAAGAATCGTTTCTTCGACCTCCAGTTCTTTGTTAAGCAACACAATATCAGCAATCATGCCCTCTTTGAATCTTCCCCTGTTGGAGATGCCAAGATTCTTAAGAGCGTTGTAGGAAGATACCTTCGCCAATTCTTGAAGATTACAGCCAGTCCATCTCTTGAAATTACTTATACCTTTGTCCATTGTCAAAGTGCTTCCGGCTAGAGTTCCGTCTTCAAGTGTTGCAACATTGTCTTCTACTTCTACCCTTAGACCACCAAGGTCGTAAATGCCATTATCCAAACCAGTTGCATCAAGAGAATCGGTAACAAGAATTATCGCTTCGCTTCCGCGGATTTTGTAGACCATTTCTACGAATTCAGGTGTGGAATGGACTCCGTCGACAATCATTTCGAGATTCAAAGGAAGCAGGAACCCCGCTCCAACACAACCGATCTCTCTGTGGTGAAGGGTGTTCATTCCGTTGGGGAAGTGAGTCATCCTCCTGGCACCTGACTTGTAAGCGGTCTTGATCTGGTCATAAGTGGCGTCTGTATGTCCGATCGAGACAGTGATTTCTCGTTTGATTATCTCGGGAAGGACCTCCAGAAATCCTCCGACCTCAGGTGCCATCGTAATTATCATAACTACATCTGAAAGCACAGAGTTTATCTCTGATAGTGTCGGCTGCCTAATTGCTTCCGGATTTTGAGCACCTTTCTTCTTGGGGTTAATATATGGACCCTCGAAATGCACTCCGTGAACTACCGTTCTTGACCTGTCAGAAATGTATTTAGATACTAGATCGGCAACTCTCTTCATTCCTTCTTTGTGAGCAGATACTGTGGTTGGGAGAAGGTAAGTCACGCCGTGAGATTGAACAAATTCCTCCCACTTTTCCAAACCTTCTTGGTTCATTGTCATGCAGTTTACTCCAACAGCGCCATGCGAATGAGTATCAACGAAGCCGGGCATAGCTATCGATCTGAAATCTCCTCCGGTCTTCTTGATTGATTCGATTTTGCTTCCAGAAATCCTTACATCCGCTGTGTATTCACCATCTACTGGATCAACTACGAGAATTCTTTCAAGTTCCATTCAAGGTCATCTCCTTTCGTAACTCAATTATTACACCTATTCTTCTTCTGTACAAATTCGGTGTTTAGAAAGCTCGTTTGTCTAGGGGAGATGCGTTTTTTTGGCAAACATGAGATTGAGTATTTGGCCAAATAAAGTGAAGAACGTGATCGCAGATAGCATGGGGTAGGAAGAGCAAAGGATCAGTTCCAAGATGCAGTGTGAGTTGTAATAAAACGAACCAAGGAAAACGTGTGTAGAGTCTGGAGTAAACGATTTGGAGGAGGCAGAATGCAAGAGATAGATGCTGAATCAAGTTCAGCATGACGACATGTGGTGCTTTCTGAATAATCTAAGGCCATCATCCCGTGAAGATTGCACCTTCGGAAGTCTCTTACACCGTCATCCCGGGCTAGACCAGGGATCTGGGCTTGCTGATCGAGTATTCAGGTAGGTGGTTGCGGGTTCGAAAAAACCTTTAGAGAAGTGATTCTGAATCAAGTTCATGACGGCGAAATTATGATCGGGTCTAGGGTCTTGGGTCTGGCGAACAAAAGCGGTTCTGAAACAAGGAGAGGTCGTACAAAAGCGAGTAAATGGCTAGAAGCTCTTGCTCGCAGGGAGCCTCGTCTATTTGTGCACTGGATAATGGGGATATTCTATATGGCTGGATAATGGGAGCCGGATGAATCGAGAGGTTCAAGTCCGGTTCTGAGAGAGCCTGGGGGTGAAAT
>JAFGAP010000126.1 GCA_016933635.1 Kosmotogaceae bacterium | reverse complement strand
TTTTGGGACACACCCCGTTTTCTACGTTGCGGTAATGTTCTATCCCGTGAGTTCGTTTGCATTGGAAATAGTTGTAAGTTGTCAGTTCCAGTATGCAAACTCTAGACCCGAAGAAGAATAAAAGATCAGACGCAATGCGCCGTAAAGCATCGGCGGTCGCAATGCCGGCGAAGAACATTTCAGGAAGTGAGGCCCGGAGAAACGTCCGGGGAAGTGAGGCTGCTTCGCAGGAAGTGATGCCCGGAAAATCATCCGGGGAAGTGATGCTGACGCTTACGCGCCAGGAGGGGAAAACTAAAAGAGTCAGATAATTTGATCCAGTGCAAAACCACAACAAAATGACAGCATCCTGTGATTCTAACGAACACAACAATCCGTCATTCTGACGAAGCTCCTGGTCAGAATCTCGATCCTTGGTACGGGCCTCTGCTATAGATATATTAACTGGCGAATATCTCGCATAGCCTTGCAGGGATTCAGTATGAGCCTCAGTACAATTACAAGGTACGCCACGCGCCGTGGTAGGCTTGAAGAGATTTACAGTCTAATTGGGTAACTGGAAGAATGTGTTTGATCGCAATTAGCTGGAATGCGCTATTTGAAGGGAATAGGCATTGTTCGATGTGATCGCTATTCTTTGAGACGGAAGCATCAGGCGGTGAATGATGAGAGAGATTCGCGAGAAGAGAGAAAGTCACAGCATAATTATGAAACCTTCCTCCTGGAAGGTTCTTAAGGCGCTCGGACGCATTCAGGGCAAGAGCGCCGGCGAAGTTGTTGAGACGGCTCTCTGGAAGCTAATAGAGGCCGAGGGATACAATCCGATGTGCTTTAAGATCATGGCGTATGCAGAACCATGCGACCCGGAAGAGAATAAGGAACTGACAGAGATACTCGATCGGATGACGGAAGAAGATCAGAAGATAGTCAAGAGCTATGAATTGCCGGAAGCGACGCATGAGGCAGAGTAAACGAATGGAGATACTTCGCTTTACAGGAAAACGCATCTCCCTCAGATTCCTTTCTTTCTCGGAAAAGACCCGTTTTTGCACCCAGTAGATCTTCGCGAGGCGGAGTTGAAAGTCTCGCTGAACTCAGCAAAGGGCGAGAGGGAAGAAAGCGAGACTTTGCTTCGCAAAGGAGAGTTCCGGCTGAGCCTGCCTTAAAAGATTCACTGAGAACTCGGGATGAACGAAGTAGACGTATACCGCCAGCAGTTTTCTGAGAAGGTCGTGAACAGCAATGTGGCAAACTTGAATTCCGGAACATGTTCAAGGAGGACGAGTAATAAGCTAACGGAAAGAAGTTGACGAGACGAGCACAAGCCACACTAAGCAAATGTTATACAACAGTGAATACTTAATTCTGGCTGAGAACAATCATGACGCTATGCTAGAACATATTCGAAGAGTTTGCGGGCTGGACTCTTGACAAAGAAGTGAAATCGAGGGTGAGATTTATCACGGGAGTCTTTGTTCTAAAGGAGAGTATGGCAGTGGAAGGCTATGGAACGTTGCTCGATGAAGAAAAAATAAGAGCGATCTGTCAGCGGAGGGTCGAAGACGCGTTGCCCATAGGTATGAAATTCACTGCTCGAAGAAAAGGAGCACAGTATGATCATTGCAGACAGGCTTAAAAAATACTACGGAAAAAACTGTGGAGTTGAGAACGTAAGCTTCAGCATAGCTCCCGGAGAGATATACGGCCTTATAGGACCAAACGGCGCCGGAAAGACTACTACTATAAGGATCCTGCTCGGGCTGCTGAAGATGGATTCGGGAAGCGTCTCGATTGGGGGAGCCGGGGTTCCTGAACATCTGGGCAGGGTTAAATCAGCTGTAGGCTATCTGCCCGGTGAGGTCAACTTCTACGGGGAGATGCGTGTGAAAGAGTTCCTGAAATTCAATAGGGGCTTCTACCAGGAGGATCTTCAAGAGTATGAAGACGTGCTAGTAGAGCATCTGGTTATTGACCGCGAGAAGAAGTTCAAATAGCTTTCGCAGGGAAACAAGAAGAAAGTCGGAATCTTGCAAGCGTTCGTACACCATCCGAAATACCTAATACTCGACGAACCAACGAACGGTCTCGATCCGCTACTACAGAACAAATTGTATCAGCTGCTCGAGAGCGAAAAAAACAGAGGCACGACTATACTCCTCTCATCACATGTTCTTTCCGAAGTCGAGAGACTGTGCCAGAGGGTAGGTGTTATGAGAAACGGAGTACTTGTGAAGGAGCTATCGATGGAAGATGTAAGGGAGATCGCCGTTAGAAAGGTCACCGTTACCGGGACTGGAGATCTTTCGGGCCTTGACGAATATCACGTCACGTATCGGGATGAATCCTCAAGAATCTATTCGGTGCGCAGCAGCGAGCTGAACGGTTTTCTGAAGAAGCTCACCGATACAGAATACACGGATGTAGAGATAAAGAGACCTCCCCTGGAGGAGACTTTCATGGAGATATACGGTGGAGGTGAGCAAGAGTGAGTTTTCTCAATGTCTTCAAGAAGGAAGTTCGCTGGAATCTGAAGACCTTTCTTATATGGACGGCAATCTTTGTTACCTTTTCCCTGATGTACATCCCGATAACTGACCAGATGCTCCAGCGTTCCGATGAAATCATAAAGCTGCTGGATATGATGCCACAGTTCGTCCGCCAGATGTTCAACCTTGAAGAAGAGCTGTTGACAAGGCCGGAAGGAATATTCGGCTCCGAAGGGATGAGTTTCGTCTATATCCTATCTGCAATCTTCTCTTCGATGCTTGCGGGATCCCTTTTCGCCAAGGAATTCGAGCAGAAGACCATAGAATACCTTATCGTGAAGCCTGGATCGAGAACGACTGTCTACCTATCGAAATCGCTCGTCATGATACTCTATTTGGTATCACTCTCGGCGGTCTTTGTCTTTGCGATCACGAGATTGTTCGATATCTTCGTCAACGTGAACTACAATCAGACGATTCTTCTGGGCTTCGGCCTGTACGCACTCGCGGTACAGATGTTCTTTGCCGGCGTTGCAACGATAGTCGCTGTGATCGGACAGAAGAACTCTCTGAATATCTCCGTATCTATCGGTCTTGTAATCTTCATGTACTTCGGGGATACTCTAAGCAACTCCTTTGAAGCGATCAGCTGGGTTGGAAAGCTGAGTGTCTTCCACTACATTCCCCTCGTTCAGACCATCGTGGAAGAGAGAGTCGTCGTTGGAAACTCGATTCTGATAATGCTCCTCTCACTCGGGCTGCTCGCAATCGGAATGCTGATCTTCAGACGAGTCGACGTGAAAGTGTAACAGCAGGAGAGTGGCAATAGCTGCTGAAAAACCGTCTTTCGTCCATCCTCGCAGATCATGAACCCGTTCTTGGATAAGATCAAAACCGAGATCCCGGATCAAGTCCGGGATGACAGTGTGAGAGGTTTGAGAAGGTGCAATCTTTATGGGATGGCATTAGGTTGTTCAGAAAGCATTGCATACCGTGACAGCGTCCTGTAATTCAGATGAACACAACAATCCGTCATTCTGACGAAGCTCCTGGTCAGAATCTCGATCCTAAGAGCCGCTGTGGGCTTAAAAGCGGAGACCCGCTGAATGCTGCTGAGAAAACGTCTTTCACCAATCGTGGCAGATCCTTAACCATCCTTGGATAAGATCAAAACTGAGATCCCAAAGTAAATCTGGGAGGACAGGGCAAGGCAAAATTAGGACCGACGGGTCCCTTCGTAGGTTGTTCCCAGTTTTGTTATCACGAAAAACAAGGGCCCTTTCGGGCCCTTGACTAGATTGGGTAGGGGTTTTATCTCTTACAGCTGTGCTGCTTTTCCGAATCC
>JAFGAP010000125.1 GCA_016933635.1 Kosmotogaceae bacterium | reverse complement strand
TCAGCGGGTTCTCCGCTCTTAATCGCACAGCGGTTCTTATGCCTGCAACTTGGAACAGGTAACTTGCAACTGCTCTCGCTCGCGAAGCGGAACTGGCCTCACGAGGTGTGACGGTCCTGATGTTCTGCATCAATTGTGTTTTTCGGTTATTCTTGCCACTGCTTGCAGTGACTGGCCTCAGCTTTAAACTGAGACTGGCACCACGAAGTAGTACTGGCGAAGGCGAAGCCTTCACTGGCGGCGATGATTCTCGCCTTTCGACTGGCCTGCGTCAGTAAATGAATATTATCCGCGCTCTTTCCTTCCGCCCACTCTTATTAACCCGTATTTCCTAACCCGCTCTTCTAACCCGATCCTTTGTTTCCTCGCGAAGCGGGCATTGTGTCCACCGATGTTTTTCGGCGCATGTTCTTCTCTTTCGGAGGTGGCCAGTCGGTGGGCCTACCATTAGCCTCGTATTATCGACGTGAAACACTCGAAATCTCTTTCTCATTGCCTTTCTGAACTAATCTTGCCAGCTAGTGCGTCAAAGATAGGAAATACGACGAAAACACCGATTTCAATCTAACCTAGTAATGACAATAGCTTTAATATGGTGTTGTTTAGGCGTTACATGATTTATGATATAACTAAGTATCGCAAAACCGAGTATCTTACTCTATTTTGGAGAGAATAACTATTTAAGGTATTATTGTATAGATGTTTTTTCACTATTGAAAGTGGGTTATGCTTTCTTACAAGGGGAGGAAAGGATGAAGATCAAGGATCTGCGTTTCACTGAAAAGAAATGGGACTTCGTAAAACCTTTTCACATTGCAAACAACGTTTCCACTTCCAAAGTAAATATAGAGGTCGAACTGATTCTTTCAGACGGAACAATAGGTCTGGGCGAGTCCTCTTCATCGTTCAGAGTCAATGGTGAGAGCGGAGCCGCGATTTTCCAGCTCCAGAAGGAGATCCTCGAGATGATCAAGGACCTCGACGTCCGTGATTACAGGAGGATTTTCGCAAAGCTCGACGCATATTCGAGAACGGCTCCCAGTCTGAAGGCCGCAATTCAGTTTGCGACGCTTCATGCCTTCTCGAGATCGATCTCAACCCCTGTATATCAGATTCTTGGAGGTATGAAAGACTTTGTGGAAACAGACAAGACCGTTAGCATCGGTAGTCTGGAAGAGACCGTACATGATGCAAAGGAGATCTTCGATGCCGGTCATAAAGTGATCAAGATGAAGGTAGGCGAAGATGTAAAGAGCGACGTGGCGAGGGTGCTGGCAGTCAACGACGAGATAAAAGGAGTCAGGTATGTAATAGATGCCAATACCGGTTACACGGCCAAAGAAGCACTGAGATTCATAGATGCAATGTACAGAAACGACGTACCTGTGGGGATATTCGAACAACCGGTACCTGCCGAAGATTTCGAGGGTTTGAAGATAATAAGGCAGGGTTCAATGTATCCAGTCGGCGCCGATGAAAGCGCAAAGACGAGGTACGACGTTATGAGACTTATAAAGGAAGGCGCGGTTGACTACGTCAATATCAAACTCATGAAGTCTGGTCTCTCTGACGCTCTTGCGATAGTGGAGATGTGCAACAGTGCGGGTATCGGCCTTATGATAGGCTGCATGAGCGAATCTGGAATCGGAGTCTCTCAAAGCGTTCATTTTGCTGCGGGGACCGGCGCTTTCGCTTATCACGATCTGGATTCTCATTTGTTGCTTAAGGATGTCGATCCTGTCGGGTTCAGGCAGGAGAAAGATAGACAGTATCCTATTTTGTTCTAATTTCGTCATCACCCTTTAGTGGAAAAGGAGGTGCAAGAATGAAGCGAAGCTTCATGCTAATTTTCTTAATGGTACTAATCGTTGCGGCAACTGGATTTGCTGCAACCCCGAAAGACACTCTTGTTATAGGTGCTAACACGGGGATCTTCATAACCATGGATCCGGCCGTTGCCTATGAGGTCTTCCCTAACAAGATCGTCGCAGCCCTATATGCCCAGTTGGTCAAGCTGGAAGCAATCGACGGCGTTATCGTTCCGGTACCCGACATTGCCGAGAGCTGGGAAATCTCCGAAGATGGACTCACCTACACCTTCAATATAAGGAAGGGGGTCAAGTTCTCCAACGGTGATCCTCTGACAGCCGAGGATGTTTTCTTCTCCTTGAAGAGGCCCGTTGTTCTCGAGTCGGTTTCTGCATGGTTCCTGGTTGATATCTTCGGCATAAACAAGGACAATGTAGATGAGAAGATTAAGATGATCGACGATTATACCGTGTCGATAACGCTTAACGCTCCCTACGCAGAAAACATCACTCTCGGTATTCTCTCTAACATGTTTACCGGCATTGTGAACAAGGATGTTGTCCTTGACCATGAAGTCGACGGAGATCTTGGAGGCGCGTGGCTTACAGATCACTCTGCGGGTGCAGGTCCATACGTTCTCGTTCAGTGGGAGAGAAACAACGTCATTCTTCTCGAAGCCAATCCGAATTACTACGGCGAACAGCCCCCTCTGAAGAGAATCATGGTAAGAGACATTCCCGAGGCATCGAACCAGAGGCTTCTACTCGAAAGAGGAGACATAGACGTTGCCTGGGATCTCACACCTCAGCTACTGGAAGAGGCCAAGAGAAATCCCGACATCGTTGAAGTCAAGGTTCCTGGACACTCTAACGAATATCTCGCGATGAACGCAACCTGGGGTCCCCTTGCAAATCCAAAGGTTAGAGAAGCCGTAAGGTTCTCAATCAATTATGAAGAGATAGTCGAAGACATTATGCTCAACAACGCTCTTCTCGTACAGGGTTTCATAAACAAGGGCTACTTCGGATATGTCGAAGAGAATCCATTCTACCAGGATATCGAGAAAGCCAAGGCTCTCCTTGCAGAAGCCGGTTATCCTGACGGATTCGAAGTTGAACTGCTAACCAGCAACACTGACACAAGAAAGGCCGAAGCCGAAAAGATCCAGGCCGACCTGGCGTTAGCAGGAATCAAGGCAAATATCGTGATAATGCAGTCTTCTCAGATGTATGCCAAGTACAGGGCACAGGGTCATCAGATGATCATTGCCGGCTGGGGTAACGACTATCCAGACCCGGACAACCTTGCAATGGCTCACGCCAGCTACAGGGCAAATCAGCTTGCATGGAGAAATGCATGGTACGATGACTACGCGGCGACACTCTGTGAATGGGGTCAGATCGAGCCCAATCCAGACAAGCGTGAACAAATCTACAAGGATCTTACAGAATACTGGTTCCACAATGGACCCTTTGCAATGCTTTACCAGACCGTAGAGTTCTGGGGAATTCGCAAAGAAGTCAAGAACTTTGAAGAGGCCGCTTTCGGTTACGGAATGTTGTTCGACTTCGCCAAGGTATCTAAGTAAAGTATCCCCCGCCCCGTTCTTTTGAGCGGGGCGTATTCTTTCCCAAAAAATCAGATATTGATGCGGGGGTAATTCTATGAACTTCGGACAATTCTTACTCAGAAGACTATTCTTAATGATCATAGTTCTCTTTGGAGTCGCCTGTATTGTCTTCTTCATAGCAAATGTAATACCTGCCGATCCGGTCGGCGCCATTCTTGGAGGAAATGCTCCACCGGAAGCGGTTGATAGATTGAAGGCAAAGCTGGGCTACGATCAGCCTCTAATAATAAGGTTCGGCAATTTTATCACCGGAGCAGTCAGAGGAGATTTCGGCGTTTCTTTGAAGACATCCAATCCAGTTATGGAAGATATCAAGAACTATTTCCCTGCCACGATGGAATTGGCTCTCGTCGCGATAACTATCTCAATTATTCTGGGGATAACTCTGGGGATCTTGTCGGCCGTTCACCGAAACAAAGCCATAGACCAATTTTCGAGAATCTTCTCTATTCTTGGTGTCTCGATGCCGGTCTTCTGGATTGGGCTTCTTCTGTTGCTTGTATTCTATTTCAAGCTGGGCTGGCTCCCGGGGAGCGGAAGACTTGGCTTTTTCACGTATCCGCCTCCTAGAGTAACAGGAATGTACCTTATAGACTCGATTATTGCCGGCCAGTGGGACACGTTCAAAGAAGCCTTGCTGCATATACTTCTTCCTGCATTCGTCCTCGGTTACAATGCAACGGCCTCCATAGCTAGAATTACCAGGGCCAGCATGCTCGACGTGTTGAGGCAGGATTTTATAAGAACGGCAAAATCAAAGGGCTTGAGAAAAAACGTGGTTATTTACCGACATGCACTGCGTAATTCTTTGATACCGACCGTCACGATAATCGGACTTGTATTTGGAAGTCTGCTGGAAGGAGCCGTTCTTACGGAAACGGTCTTCTCGTGGCCCGGTCTGGGTAGATATATAACCACCGGAATGCTCTTCCTTGACTACCCGGCAGTAATGGGCGGTACATTGTATATAGCCTTGATATATTCAATTGCGAATCTGATCGTGGACATTCTTTATGCTCTTCTCGATCCAAGGATGAGGATGTGATCTAGATGGAAAAAACCGTAAAAGTATCTAAACCATTCATGGATGATTTGAAGCATACAGTCTTTCTCTGGAGAAAGAGCCGCCTAACGATGATCGGATCGGCTATAATCCTTATCTTCCTTCTAATGGCAGCCTTTGCACCACTCATAGCTCCTTACGACCCTGTTCATCAGGATCTCCAGATAAAACTTCAGGCTCCGAGCTGGCAGCATCTCTTCGGAACGGACCAGTTTGGGAGGGACATATTCAGCAGGGTTATCATAGGATCCAGGATCGCGCTCTGGATAATCTTCCTGGTATCGGTCATCAGTGGATCCATAGGAATTATCGTTGGTGTTACGGCTGGATATTTCGGTGGCATTGTCGACGAAGTGCTCATGAGGATAACAGACATGTTCCTGGCCTTCCCCAGTCTGGTCCTTGCCATGGCCTTTGCTGCAATGCTGGGACCGAATCTGACAAACACGATCATTGCCATATCCGTTGTAACGTGGACAACCTACGCCAGGCTCTCACGAGCCGAGGCAATAAAAGTTAAATCGCAGCCATACATTGAAGCTATACGTGCGGCTGGCGGTGGCAATCTCAGAATAATGTTCCTTCACGTTTTACCTATGTGTATTTCTCCCGTTCTTGTTCAATTGACTCTCAGAATGGGCACGATAATCCTCACCGCAGCAAGTCTCGGCTTTCTCGGCCTAGGTGTCCAGCCTCCAACACCTGAATGGGGAGCCATGGTTTCCGACGGCAGGAACTACCTGATCGACCAGTGGTGGATATCTACCTTCCCAGGGATATTTATCGCCTTTGTCGTTCTTGGATTCAATCTCCTCGGTGACGGAATAAGAGACATGCTTGATCCAAGGTTGAGGAGGTAATTATATGGAGCTGAGAGGAAAGCTACTTGATGTATCTAATCTGAAAGTCTCTTTTTATACGTACAGGGGAGTCGTCAAGGCGCTCAACGGTGTCGAACTCTGGATGGACTCTGGTGAAAGGCTTGGGGTCGTCGGGGAGACCGGCTGTGGAAAGTCGGTCACATCGCTGGCTGTAATGCGCTTGATTGAACAACCGGGAGAGATCCAGGAGGGGAAGATTATCTTCAACGGCAAGAATCTTGTCGAATTATCTGAAGAGAAAATGAACAACATACGAGGCGTAGAAATGTCGATGATCTTCCAGGAACCGAGATCCTCCCTAAATCCCGTAATGAAGGTAGGGTACCAGATAGGGGAGGCAATCGCCAAGTCAAAGAAGATCAAGATCAAGAATACCTACCCCGAGGTTAAGGACATGCTCCGCCTTGTGGGTCTTGACCCAGAAAGGGTAATTAATAGCTATCCCCATGAACTAAGCGGTGGAATGTCGCAGCGAGTAATGATAGGAATGGGACTTGCAACCCATCCAAAGCTGCTCATTGCAGACGAACCCACATCGGCTCTCGACGTTACGATCCAGGCTCAGATTCTCGAATTGCTGGACGAACTCGCAAGGAAGATGGGGAACGCCGTGATGTTGATCACTCACGACATGGGCGTGGTCGCCGAGTTCTGTGACAAGGTTCTTGTAATGTATGCAGGAAACTCAGTTGAGTACGCTTCGACAGCAAGGTTGTTCGAAAAGCCACTACATCCATACACAGGGGGACTTCTTCAGGCAGTACCTAGGGTAGGTAGAACTGACGAACTGAAGGCCATAAAGGGCACGGTTCCCGATCTCGTAAATCCCCCATCCGGCTGTCGCTTTCATCCAAGGTGTCCCCATGCAATGGATATTTGCAAGTTAGAGAGACCGCCATTCGTAGAAATAGAACCCGATCATTATGTTGCCTGCTATCTATTCAAAGGCAAGAATGAGGTGAGAGAAGATGGTTGAGACCTTGATCAAAATAAGAGATCTTAAAACATACTTCCCAGTGAAAAAGTCCATCTTCTCGAAGAAGTTATTTGTCAGAGCCGTAGACAACGTGAACATGGATGTCCCGAAAGGCTCTACATTCGCCGTTGTAGGGGAATCTGGTTCGGGCAAGACAACTTTAGCAAGAACCGTTCTCAGACTAATAGAACCAACATCAGGCGAAATAGAGTTCGAAGGTAAGGATATACTCGGTCTTAGAGGCAAAGACCTCCTTGAAGTGAGGAGAAACATGCAGATCGTCTTCCAGGACCCCTACAATTCTCTCCACCCAAGGAAGCTTATAAAGAACATTATCGGCGAGGGAATGAAGATCCATTTCAAGATCTCGGAAATTGAAATAAGAGACAGAATCGCTTCGGTATTGAAGGAAGTGGGTCTGATCGACGATCATATGTACAGGTATGCACATGAGTTTTCAGGCGGGCAGAGGCAGAGAATAGCCTTTGCCAGAGCAATCGTTCTAAAGCCGAAGTTCATTGTCCTGGATGAACCTACTTCTGCGTTGGACGTGTCGGTCCAGGCCATGGTTCTCAAGATGCTGAAGGAGATAAAGGTCCAGGAAAACCTTACCTATATGTTCATAACTCACAACCTTTCTCTCGTGGATTACATAGCCGACAAGGTCGCCGTCATGTACGTGGGGGAAGTAGTAGAAATGGGAGACAAGACCACGATCTTCAAACACCCTTCGCATCCTTACACTGACCTGCTTATGGCTTCCAATCCAATCCCCGATCCGAAGTTCGTTAGGGAAAAGCGGCTGATGAAGGGTGAGATACCAAGTTCGATAAACCCACCTTCTGGATGCAGATTCCATAACAGGTGCCCGTTTGCAGATGAGAGATGCGCAAGGGAAGAACCCGAGTTGAGGGAGATAAAACCCGGTCATTTAGTAAGATGCCACTATCCCCTCTGAATTCTTAAGACTAATTTGAGGCATGTCCCTGGCGGCATGCCTCTTTTCATACTATCTATTCCGATACTTTTATCTTTGACTTCTGCACTATAAGAACTCCGAGAAGTATCGCCGCCATCGAGAGAATCATGAGAAAATTGATCTTCTCGCCTAGAAAGATTGCTCCGAGCGATACGGCTACAAGGGGATTGATGTATGCATAAGTACCCGCCTTTGTCGCGGGCCACTTCTGAAGAAGATAGATATAGCTGCTGTAGGCAATCAGGGACCCGAAAACAACTAGATAAGCGATTGCCAGAATTGAGTTCATAGAGAACCTTACCCTGGAGAATTCACCGGTTACCGCTGAAACAAACATTAGCCCGACTCCCCCTGCAAACATCTGGATACCGATATTCGAGACAATAGAGCTCTTGCCCTTGAACGTTTTTGAGAGTACGGTTCCAGTAGACCAGAGGAAGCTGGCAGAAAGAAGCATTAGTATTCCTGGGATATCGATAGAGATTCCGTGTTCGGCCGGAACTAGAAGAAAGTAGACTCCGAAGAAGCCCAGAAGAAGGCCTAAAAGTGCCTTCAATGTCAAACGCGTGGTTCTTATGAAGAAGTGCTCCAACACGCCTGCAAAGATAGGGATAGTAGCCATCATGAGAGAGGCAACACCCGAATCTACCCACTGTTCCGCGAAAACTACGAGCCCGTTTCCACCGAGTAGCATGAAAAGACCGATGAGCGACAACCTCGAAAACTCTTTCATACTTGCCGGGAAGGCGTAGCCCCTGATAGCCGAGAAGACGATCATGATCATGCCAGCTGTGAGGAACCTTACGCCGGCAAAAAACATCGGCGGCATTCCCTCAACACCGATCTTAATGGCAAGATAGGTCGATCCCCAAAAAAAACTGACGAGAATATACGCGAGGACCGCCATTCCATCTCCGCTTTTCTTCAATACACAACCTCATTCTTCCAAATTGAAACTGGAGTAATGATCGAATTATCCAACAATAATCATTCAAAAACAATACGGTTTCGAAACTTTTCTGAAAAAATGGACTGTAATGGGAAGCCCTTCACTCCATCATCCCGGATCTATTTCGGAATCTGTGTTTATGAGAAACCGTGGTCGGGGGTCGGAAGAGCAAAAGACCAGTAGCAAGATGCAAGTTCCAAGTTGCAAGTTCTATGAAAAAACCAAAAGAGTGTCCTAGCTCAAAGATTCCCGAATCTTATCCTCGTTCTTGGTGAAGATCAAAAACCAAGAACATGAGATGCTGAAACAGGTTCATATATCAAGTAACGTTTTCGGAATAACCATACGTTGTTATCCCACGGAGCTTGCGCTGATTAGCCTGCCCTGAAAACCTGCCCCAATGAGCCTGCCCCAAAATGCTCCTGTTTGGGGCTCCTGTTTGGGGCTCCTGTTTGGTGCCTCTATTTAGGGTCATCCCAAAATTGTTTCGAGATCTGGTTTTTTGGTTCTCGGCAGGGGCGGCGGACCGTTGACGGTTGACCTGAGAAGGCCTCCTGCAAAAGGCAGGATTGCATTAACCTAAGCTTGTATTTTAGTTTTCTATCTGTCTTCTCACCGCCCTGACTTCTTAAGCGACTATTGATATTATCTAAGGATCGCTCTTAACACCGTACTACAATCATTGAGGGTGAATGCAGAGTCACTCTTCTGTTTATTCTGCTAACTCCTACAGAAAAATTCGACTAATATTCATTGGATCTCGAGATGAACCAGTTGCCGGATATCTTTTTCACTGTCCAAGAATAAGTGCGATAGTCATCGGGACCAGACGTCCAATCTATTACGGCACTGAATTGCACAGTTGCTTCCGTAACTCCAACGTTGAAGTCCACTTCGACGTCTCCTCTGTTGAAGAAGATAACATCTCTTCCTTCGAATCTGCTTGAATAAGCGTCTATAATCTGCGAATAAGATTTCACTGCCGTGTTTATCAGTGCCGGATTCGTATACAATCCTGCAAGACCGACGGCATTTTCATCTTCCCAGTAGCTCTCAAAATTGCTAACCAGCAAGCTGACTTTTACCATTGGATCAATGAAGAAGCATCCCGAAAGAAGCATCAGTAAAATTGCCATACAAGATGTGATAAGCGTGATCCGCTTCATTTTCTCGCCTCCAATTATCATTTTGGTCTCTGAGAAGTCATGAGTAATCACAAAGGTACAAGGATTTTCCTTACAACAAGTGATTTTAGCACCATTACAAGTAGAAATGTCACGAAATGCAGACTTGCTGCTGTAAGAAAGCAAGTATGATTTTGACAGAACCGCGGCTTCATTGCATCTGTAAAACCCTGACAGCAAAAACTATCTGATACCTGAACAAAATTAATATAAACTAAAGATAGGAAAGGAATGGGGGTGCGTTTATGAAAATGCTTCTCTTTATGCTTTTATCTATACTTGTATTTGCTTCGACAGGGCTGGCACAAGAGAATGCCGGGGTTCTAGTTGTGGGCAACCCTGACAGCCAGTATAAGAGCATTCAGGCAGCCATAGATGCTGCAAATCCCGGCGATACAATAAGAATCCTTCCGGGAACATACAAGGAGAGCCTTTCAATCAGCAAAGAGATAAAGCTAGAGGGCTCCTCAAGAGACGAAGTAACAATAATGCCCGAAGAAGGAAAGGATCTCGGGATCTTCGTCAGAGGCACTGAGAATTTCTCGATAAGAAGCGTGACTGTCATCGCCAGCGGCGCAGCCATAAACGTATCCAGGTCCTCCGGCCAGATAGAAGACGCCTTCATAGCGGGCGGCCGCTTTGGAATCTCTTTCAGCGGCACGGGAATGACGCTCGAGGTTGTCGATTCCTACATCACTTCCTATGACGGCATGGATAACGAGGAGTATATCGAAACCAGGTTGGCCGGAATCTACGCGTACGGTAACGCCACCCTCATTGCCGAAAACTCCGTTTTCGAAAGGAACGGGGTAGGAATTAGCCTGACAAACGATCTGAAGTACATCATCACAAAATGCACATTCAAGAGAAATACAGTAGGGGTGTCACTTGGTGGTAATGCTACGGGATCTCTTTCAGAAAATGTGGTCACGGAGAACGTCGAAAACGGTATCTTGATCAACTCATCTTCCGAAACCAGGCTGGAGGACAACATCTTCTTCGGAAATATTTGGCATGGTCTCGACCTCTATCTGAATAGATGCACCGAGTGTGAATGCGGAGGCGATGAGTTTAACGGGATTGTTATCGGTTCGGGCAACAGATTTGAGTCCGAAGATGAGATCTGTCCGATAGACTTCTGGGATGAAAGCTTCTACAGCTTTGATAAGGATTTGGGCAAGGAAGTCGAACAAGACTGAGTTGGAATATTACCGTAAAAGTCGCTCCTACACATAACAATTATATTTTTCCTTACGCTTGACGGGGCTTTTCACAGCCTTCTTTTTTCAGAAGCTTTGCAATCTGCAAATAAAGATGTCTTGATCGCATATAATTCTTATGTATATCTATTATTTCAACTCACTAATGACGCAACTCTAAACGTCTTTTCAGGAAAACATTCCACACTAACTGATGATTAATTACAGATGCATCACTCAATTTA
>JAFGAP010000124.1 GCA_016933635.1 Kosmotogaceae bacterium | reverse complement strand
ATTCTGATATTTTTGCTTGCATACTCTAGGGCCGCGGCTTTTGTCAATCCCACAACGGCGTGCTTGGCGGCTACATAGGCAGAAGCATTGCTAAAACCTACTTTCCCAAGTATAGAAGAGTTGTTTACAATTGCTCCTACGCCCTGCTTGAGCATCTGCTGAATCTGGTACTTCATTCCGTAATAGACGCCAAGCAAGTTGATCGAAATCACTCGCTCCCAGTCATCTTCGGGGTACTCAGATAGTGGATGAGAAGGGCCACCTATTCCAGCGTTATTGAATGCGACATCAAGTCTTCCAAACTTCTCTACGATCTTGTCGACTATTTCCTTAGTTTGCTCTGCGTCTGCGACGTTGTGCTTCATGAATATCGCTGTGCCACCGGTTTCGTTTATCTCTTTAGCTAGATTTCTCCCTTTTTCTTCATCGACATCGGTAATTATTACCTTTGCGCCCTCTTCTGCGAACGCTATGGCACTGTCGGCTCCGATTCCAGAGCTTCCACCCGTTATCATTACAACCTTGCCTTCGAATCTCTTCATAGTCAACCTCCTTCGCTTAGGATAAAACCCGATAGTTTATCTCTGCTATGTTCATTATATCACAATCTTTGCTACGTTCAAACAATTATCTAAACTGCGAGTTTCCCCATAAAAGCTTTCTAGAATCGATTGACTGTGATTCGCTTATCGACTTTAAGAAGGGTTTTTCCAAGAAGAACTAGCATCTTTTCGAATATTTTCTGATCCAAAAAGAAAAGGGACCGAACAATGACAACATTCAGTCCCTCTATCATTCAAGTGCGGTTAGTTCATCTAATCATTTCGAGATTTCACTATTCGGCCTTCTCTATCGTAAGCCATCCCTCTTCGACTTCAAAGAGCGCGACAAGATTAATTACTGCTGTATCATTTGGCGATAAAGTAAACTTGCGTTCAATTTCCCTTGTGGTCCCATCAGGAAGAACTTCGACTGCCTTTATCTTGTGCCACGGACCGGCTGAATAGGCAACCTTTCTCTTTCCCTTTTTGACATCCTCAAGATCGAAATCGTCGACAATTACGTTTATTGTATTCGTCGATTTGTATTCTACACCCTCTATGATGATGTCTTTGTTATCGACGAATACGCGATGTTCCTTTCCGAGGACATAAAGACCGAATCCAAGAGCAACAAGGACCACGACAAGGGCGACTCTAATAACGTTTCTCTTCATGCGATCACCCTCCTGTCCTGTCTTCAACCGCTGCTTTGATTGCTGCCTTTGCCTGCCTTCTCTCAGTCTCCTTTTCGACCTGTCTTCTCCAGGCGTAGAGAGCGAGTGAAATTGCGATTATCCCATAGGAAACAAAGACCCTGAAAAATTCACCGATCTGCGCCTGACCTAGAAGCTCTTTTCCCGCTCTTGGAGCGACTATAAAGGTCAGATGGAAGAGAGTAATTCCAATGAAGACATTTGGAATGGTCGCTTTTGCGACTGAAGCGCCTCCGATAAGAAGCGCAGCAATGGCGAAAGTTCCTACCTGATCATGGGAATTGTAGGTGTTGATTGTCCCAATATTCTGTAGGAAGATGATCTGACCGTAACAGGCGAGAACGGTCGAGATAATTATCGAGAGCGTTCGAGTTCTATCCACATTTATTCCAGCGGTTGCCGCCACCTGCATGTCCTGACCCACAGCCCTCATGTCTTGACCGAGCTTTGTTCTCGTGAACCAGAAGACAAATATGCAGAGTGCAGCTATTATTGCGAAGACACCGAGAGGAATAGAGACCCCGCTTATTTCAATGGACCACATTTCGTCTAGAACTTTTCTTATGCTTATCAAATCGATCGCATTTCTGACTCCGTATCCTCTGGGAAGCAACAGCTTATTACTGGCAATCGGTATAACGCTTCCCATACCGTAAAGGATCGTAAGCTGATAGATTCCATTTATGAAGAATCCTAAAATCATGGATGTAACCATCTCTCTGCCTTTGGCGCGATTGAGGATCGTTCCCGCAAGCATTCCTAAAAGAATCGCGATCGGCGTTCCGATAAGCATAGCAAGAACAATCCCGGGAATGCCTACGACTCCCCAGTCAAGCATGAAAATCAAGCCCATCTGCCCCGCCATTGCTCCAAGTACTATACCGAAATTCAATCCCATGCCAGCCATAACAGGTATAAGCAGAGATATTACAAGAAAGGAGTTTCTCCCGAGTCTCGTGATGATTTCGTTCAGAAGATAATCAGATGAGAATCCCGACAACGGTACGGCGAATATTAGGAGAATGACAAACAAGATTGGAACCGCATTGGAAATTGCGAATCTCACCAATGGGTTCTTTGCGCGCGTTAAGCTCTGGTTTTTCATTTTCTCACCTTCATTCTTCTCGTCAAAGCATAAACGATCATACCGTTAGAGACGATTATCCTGATTACCTCCGACATGTCGCTCTTTATAAGATTGTTCATTACGGAAGGTGTCATCGTTAGAATTCCCTGGAACAGGAACGCTCCAATGATAACGTTTCCCATTGATGCCTTTGAAACGGATGCGCCTCCGAGTAGTAGAGCAGCAACGGCAGGAAAGGCCATCAGTAGAGGGGCCATGTATAACTGAATGAATCCGAAACTTTGTTCATAGACAAGGATCCCAACTGCCGCGATAACCGTTGAGATCACGACTGATAGGATTCTCATTCTGTCTACATTTACTCCCGCCGCCTTTGCGTATACAGGATTTGATCCGGCTGCCGTCATCGCCGTTCCCAGTTTCGTTTTGAAGAATGACCAGACTATCAGGGCAATGAGAGCAAAGAAAAGCACCGTTCCCGTAGGGAAGAAGAAATTTCCGATTCTTATGCTGAGGAAATTGTTCAGGACACCCAGCCAGTATCCCTCGACACTTATAGTCGTCCTTAGACCGGAACCTCCATATCCCCATATCATATTGGGGCTTTTATATGGCAAGAGGAGCCACATCATACTCATGAAGGCCACCGAAGAAAAACCGACGTATGTTGCGACGACCATCTCGTCTCCCTTAACTCTGTTGAGTAGAAGGCCATAGAAGAATCCCAGTATCGCTGCGAAT
>JAFGAP010000123.1 GCA_016933635.1 Kosmotogaceae bacterium | reverse complement strand
GCCTCTTCCATCCAACACCCCGTCACGACCCGTTGAGAAACGGGTTCGTCCAACTCCCCGACAAATCTTACCATTTTAATTGTGCTTATTATCTCACGTTAGGTCCTCTATTACGATCACAGTCTCGTCAACGGGCGGGCTCATTGGATGCTTGAAGCAGTCTCACACAGACTTCGCAGAAGCAAGAAGCGTATCGATTCTTCAACGATCGGCATCGATAGGGTGTCTCCGGTCATGAATTGACTGAGGGCCTCTCACCTTCAGTCACAGTAATGTTAAAATGGAGTCTGTCCCTAGGAAACCTATCGTAATGTTAAAATGGAGTCTGTCCCTAGGAAACCTGTCCCTAGGAAACCTATCTGCGTTGTCCGCCGGTGAAGGATTTGATGGGGTATAAGGAGGAGATTTCACATTGATCTTGAAACTGGTCTTCGACTCTCCCTTACCATCTGACGCAGCCGCCTCAACTGTTCTTGTTCCAGAAGGTGCTGTAACTGTCCATGAGTAAAGAGTACCCACAACCGAACCCGGACCGCTTACCAAACTAAAACTCAGAGAATCGCCGTCAGGGTCGGCGCAGTACGCTGCAAGATTTTCGCTTACAGTATCGCCTATGTTTTTTGAAAGATCCGCTATTGTCGACCAGACTGGAAGTTTGCTAAAAAACGGGCAGCCCGTGAGTACAAATACTAAAGGAACAATGATCAGAATAATGTGTTTTTTCCTCATTCAGATTCCCCCTTCGAAAGACCCATGTTTGAGGACATACGAGAAGAGACATCTACAAATCCGTGAAGTCACAGCTCTAAACAAGCGATAACATAATTCGCTCCAAAACTGCTCTTTCTTGATAGTCCAATATTCTAAGCAAGTGCAACAAGTCAACAATAATCGAATAACACAGTTTAAAGTACGAGGTTCCTGTTCAGTAAAGTGCTGCCCTTTTGGAGCAATCACTGAACGTCCAATAATAGCTTAGCCCTGCAGAATGCTTATTCTGCATACTTAAGGAGAGCGTTCCACGTCTCTCTTGCCGCGTGTAGCGGCCTCTGTTCAATCTGGAGCGAAATTTACTTGCCAAGAATTCCCGTTCTCACTATCCAACAATCGCTTAATCCTTGAAGGCCTCTCACGTCTCCATCATTAGATCCCGTTCTTCCGGCGACGACGAAGCTGCCGTCCACTGTACTCTCTATAGAAAAGGCAGCGTCATGGTCGCTTCCACCCAGGCATTTCTGCCACAAGATCGTACCGTAAGGATCCAGCTTCACTACCCATGAGTCATTAAGTCCGTGGTTTCCATAGACGTCCTTGTCGTTCGAATTAGTCACGCCCGCCACAACATATCCTTCATCCAGAGTCTGCTGAATTGAAAGAGCTGTTTCCATGAAAGTCCCGCCCAAGCATTTCTGCCACAGGATGCCTCCCATTGAGTCCGTCTTCACTATCCAGCAGTCATAATATCCATTGTTTCCCGAGACATCTCCATCAAACGACATCGACTCTCCTGCAACAATGAAGCCTCCTTCCGAAGTTTGCAGTATCGAATGCGCATAGTCATTTTCACTCCCGCCCATGCTTTGCTGCCATTCAATGTTTCCAGCAGAATCGAGTTTGACTATCCAGTAATCTCTTCTTCCGTGATTAGCTGAGACATCGCCGTCGGTAGACGATGAATGGCCGGCGACTATGTATCCGCCGTCAAATGTTTGCCTCACAGATTGGGCTGAATCTTCGCCGCTGCCTCCGAGACATTTCTGCCAGTCTATGTTTCCCATTGAGTCCAGTTTGACGATCCAGTAATCATAATCACCGTGATTGCACAGGACATCGCCATCACAAGAGTTTGTTTTGCCCGCAATTATGTAACCTCCATCGCTAGTTTGCTGGACGAAATTTGCATAGTCATATTCCGTTCCTCCAAGACATTTCTGCCAGATGATTTCACCGGCCGAGTCTAGCCTCACTATCCAGCAGTCAAAGGCGCCATGGTTACCCGATACATCTCCATTATTTGAGTATGTCTCTCCGACAACGATATATCCACCGTCAGATGTCTGCTGCATCGAACTTGGCGAATCTTCGCTGCTTCCTCCCAAGCATCTTTGCCAGGAGATGTCGCCTAATGAATTCAGTTTGACGACCCAGAAATCGAAATCTCCGTGATTACCTGAGACATCCCCGTCATTGGAGCGGGTTGCGCCTACAACGACATGCCCTCCGTCAATTGATTCTTTTACGGAGACGGCTTCATCAATCATTCTTCCTCCTAGACACTTCTGCCACTCGATCAGATGAGTAGTTAGCTTACTGACAGTTGTTTCTGTTCTTCCTCCATATCCATCCTTGGCAACCACTTTCCAGTAGTAGTCTTTGAGGTAATACTCCATGTCAGGCGAATACTGATTACTGTCTAGGTTGCTCAATATAATATGCGGATCGGATTGGCCCTCGAAGTAGATATCATAGAGGAGTCCGTCTCCGTCTTCGTCTGTGAACTCCCAGCTCAGGGTTGCCTCGGGCGATATGTCTATTGCTCCATTTGAAGGGCTCATAGAAATAAGAGCAGGAGGTAGATTTTCTTTCGTCGTGAAGCGCCAGATCTCTCCTATTGCCGCTGCATTGTCTTTCCTTTGAATGAGATCTTCCCCGGTAGTCTTTGAATCGCTTGCCGAGGAGTACGGTTCGTCTGTGACAACTATCTGCCAGAAATAGTCTTCGCCTCTGTCAAGATCGCTGATGGTGAGTTCTGTAGCCGTGTGTCCTATTCTGTAGATAGCAGGTATCTCGTCTCTTCCAAAGTAGACGTCATAGTATAGGTTCGCAGTATCTCCGGTCACTTCCCAGGATAGGGTCACACTGTCCCAGGGGACGCTGGTCGCATCCTCTGAAGGATATGGATTCAGCGGTGTGGGCAGGCTATCAGTGGTGAAGCTCCACAAAGGGCCATCCATAATTTGGCCTCCTGCCTTGACTGCTATCTTCCATGAATATTTCGTCCCGCTCTTGAGATCGCCAGGATCAAAGTTGTCTTCTTTAAGACCTTCCTGTATTAGATAAGGAATACTACCTTCGGATAAGTACACCGAATAAGTGTAATCTGCTCCTTCAACTCCATCCATTTCCCATGATAGGAGAGTGTCTGGAGAAATTCCCGCCGCTTTGTCAGAGGGAAGAGGATCCTTCGCCGTTCCGTCTATAAGGTAAAGGTCCATGACTTCACTCTCCGCGATATACGCAGACGCTCTTGCAACTACCTTCCAGAAGTAGCGCGTGTTGCAAATAAGGGGTAGATCAAGGGTGACGGAAGTCATTTCTGAAGCAACTTCTGTTAATTTGTCTTCAGAAGTCCCAATTAATAGAGAATATAGAGTCTGATCTTCACCGTAAGTACCCCCGTCCCATCTGAAGGTCACTTCCGGACCGATCAACGTACCACCTTTTGCGGGATAGAAATTCGTCAAAGGAGACAGCTTATTCTCGAAGAGGAAACAAGAGGTTATCAGAACCAGGAGCACCAAAGCAATCGACGTAGGAATTGCTTTCTTCATTGTCCTCACCTCTTAATTGCGATATAGGTCAAAGCCTACGTGCAATTATATCAACCACGCTCTTTGCATTCGGTCGTTTTGTGGAGTGTAGAAAAAGTGCTGAGATATAATTGGACTGATTAAGAATTTCTTGGAGGGAGTTCAGAAGAGACTAGGATTATATAGTGAGTCCGGTTCATAATATATTCAGGTTACTCGTTTATCAAGATAGTTGTGTACTGAATTTAGTTAGGTTCACGTAATCCTGAAGTTGCAGATTCACCTCGTAACACCTCACTATTACATCCAACTTGGTCGCGGAGCTTGTCCCTCCGGGACCATTTTTCTTTTTTGAGCTGTTGGCAGAACTGATCAATCAATAAGGAAGATAACATCATAAGTTCCTAGCGATTGAGTAAAGTCTTCTCTTGCTTCTCTTCTTCAGCAAACTACTATCTCCAGGAAGATACGAACCGTGTTGTTTTGTAGAGAAAATACGCTAACCTTTCGAACAGAAAGAATCAAAAAAAGAGGGCTTTCCAAACCCCTAAATGCAAGTATCGGTTCTGAAATGATTATAGCCTATGCTTACTCGCCTGTCGTTCTTCAGATCACGTTTTCTTTCCCTTTGGACCTGGAAGAACATGGAGAACTCTAGCCCTAGAATGAACTGAATGTCTATTCTATACCTTCAATGAACCTCTGAAGCCTCTGACACTATAGTAAGAATTGGCGCCATTGTGATAGACGAAGACAGTGTCGTATCGTCGGTCGCAAAAAAGAGCGCCGCCCAGTTC
>JAFGAP010000122.1 GCA_016933635.1 Kosmotogaceae bacterium | reverse complement strand
GCCCACAGAGCACTTCTCTTTGAAGTACGTGGCTACAGAAGAACTGAATACACCTATAACTGGAATGCTAGCAATGATGAGATCAAGGAACTGGGAAGAATTCACAGGTGGATTGAATGATTATATGTTTCCGGGTATTCACGTCGTCTACGCCGATGTCTCAGGCAACATTGGCTATTATACAGCGGCTGCAATTCCTATTCGCTCGGGAAGGCACGGACTTCCACAGATTGGCTGGACGGGCGATGAGGAATGGAATGGCTATGTGCCTTTTGATGAGCTTCCACATGTTCTGAATCCTTCTTCGGGATTCGTTGCCAGTGCAAATCATCTGCCCGTCGGAGACTGGTACCCGTATCCTCTTACTATAGGAACTGGAGGAACAGGTCATAACCCAAGAAGTATGAGGCTTTACGAACTCCTTGATGATCAGAACGAATTCACTTTTGAGAGCTTTTCGGAGATTCATCGAGACAATGTCTCGGCAATTGCCAGAGATTTTCTATCTCTCGCAGGCATTTTGTCTGAGAGGAATCTTTTGTCACAGAATTCAACGAGGCTTCTGAAAACCCTAATTGATTGGGACTATCGCCTTCTGGAGAACAGCAGAACGACCGATGTTGCCGAAACTATAGTGCAGGTAATGCATCGCAGTCTGCGGCCCAATACGGTCACTGCTCTCCTTGCCTCGAAATACGGCGGGGGCCATGCCGGAAATATCTTCCTGCTTCGTTCTGCCCTGGAAGAGTTTGAAAGAACTCAGAAGTTGCCGGACGAAGAGGAATTGGCAGTCTGGGTAAACCAGATACTTGAGGCTTCGGCTGGCAGTCTTCGGGAGACCGTTTCTCAAACCAGAAAGGTTGTTATGGTATATCAGACTAATCTTGAAGGCCTCCCCTCGATTTACCCAGATGCGAATCGAAACATGCCCGATCTCGTGACCACCTCGGGAAATACTATCTGGTCGCAACTGGGAAACTCTTACACACAGATCGTCGACCTTTCAAACATAGACAACTCCAGAGCATTTCTGCCGCCAGGAGTTTCAGAAGACCCACGAAGCCCTCATTTCTTCGATCAAGTCGAGCTATGGGTTGCCGGAGAAACCAGACCGGCTCCTCTGAGTCGAGAAGAAGTAATGAAATATGCAGAATCGATAGAAACACTCTCTTCTAAATTAAATGGGGCTAAGCGTCAATCAGGATCTGAGTGAACTTGGAAAGCCGAAGTTGCTTCTCAATTAGACTGAATGGGCTCACAAAATACCTTGACGGCCTAAATCTGCAGAATCTAGCTCTTAAAAAGGTTATGTCGGGGAAGGCCGATTGCATACTGATTCTCCTTGAACACGAACCAGTTCTTACCGTGGGCAAATCCGGCGGAAGAGAGAATCTTCTCGTCGATGAGAGCGAGCTCGAGCGCCTGGGGGTTGAGCTCCGTAATACCGGCAGGGGAGGAAACATAACTTATCACGGTCCGGGACAGGTTGTTGCATACCCCGTTCTGAATCTTGGGAAATGGAAGAAAGATCTTCCATGGTACGTGCACTCTCT
>JAFGAP010000121.1 GCA_016933635.1 Kosmotogaceae bacterium | reverse complement strand
CTAAGCCTAAGGATGACGACTGGCTACTCCCTCTACCCTCATTCTATACTCTCTCTCTTATGACAATACACGAGGATGACGTCAAGGGAGTAAGGCCGTCTTCCCGTAGAGCCTGCCCTGAAATGCTCCTGTTCAGGGCAACTGATCGGGATCTGGTCTTAAAACGCTCCTAGGAAAGAAATCCTGACCAGGAGCATTGTCAGAATGACGTGAAGGAGTTTCATCCCTTGAGGCTAGCCCTGATGAGCGCCCTTCGGTCATCCCGTGATGAACCTGCACGAGATCTCGCCGTTGCCAGACCATAGATACGGCTCATCCACTCTTTTCATTCTTGTCGGAGAACTTTGAACCTATAACGGACAAACTTTTTCTATTCAGTTTACATCTTCGCACTTTGAACTGCTTCAAAGACCGAGATCCTGGCCAGGTACACGCCAGAATGACGGGATGTGATGGTTTCCGAATAACCTCAAGCCTTCATCCCGAGTCACCCGTGTTGATCCCTTATTTCTCATCCCGGATAACCGCTAGACTATCAACCAGTTTCTTTTCCACTTACGAACCTGTTACCTGCCTCCACCAACCCAATCTTCCCTTACAACTGCATCTTGGAACTTGGAACTGATGACCAGGAACCTGGACACGAAGTGTCTACGAAGAACCGCTGGCACTCTTTCTTATCTCGGCCGGAAAACTGCGTACGGATGATGGATAACTGCTCTAAATGCTCTTCGAAGGACGGATCTCTTGTTATTAATGACTATGTCAAAAGTTTTTCCTCTACAAAGCCAAGAATGAACTCTTTCACAATGTCTCAGAGACAAAGGTGCCGGGAAGAGAAAAGAGAACCTCTCAGAAGCTTGGAGGGCACACAACCCAGATCCCGATCGCTACTTCGTTACCTAGGTTCCTCCACTTATGGGGTATAGTGCTGCTGTGAGTTATGCTATCTCCCTCTTCGAGAATCAGAGTACTATCTCCAAGCTGAAGCTCAATCTTACCCTTCAGCATAATCCCCGACTCAATGCCTTCGTGGATGAAGAAGTCCTCCGTGCCCGCATCTGGGCTCAAGTAGGAAATAAACATTGAATATGACTTGTTAGGCGCAGAAAGAACCTCGTAGTAAAGGCCTGGAGCAACCGTGACTGTCATTCTGTCTTCACGTTTTATCATGCCTTTCATTGCGTGCTCAGATGAGTCTTGCTGGACGAGCGAAATCACGGTCTCTCCCATAGCATCAAGTATCTTCTTCAGCGTATTTAACGAAGGAGAGACCTTTCCGTGCTCGATTTGACTTATCAGACTGGAGCTCACACCTGAAGTGTCTGCCATCTTTTTTATGCTGATTTTTCTTGCCTGCCTCAGCGATCTCAGCTTGTTTCCTATGTTGTCAAGTTCAGTCATCTTCAAGATCCTCTGTCGAAAATACTAATCTTGACACGTCTCCATAAAGCGCATTGATCCTCTGAAACTCTGAATGATCATGGAACATACACTTGTTCCGTCCAAAACGTTTTGCAACCTCGAAAGAGAAACGTGCAGCCAACTCTATGTCCAGTTCGTGTGAAGAACCGGTTGCGCATCCGGCGACGGCAACCTCTGTAGTTATCGCAAGGCCGACCACGGGAACGCTTAGTAAAGTACAGGGCTGCATAATACTGTTTATGTGATGAACCCTATTCCCATATGGGGTAATATCCTGCATAGTAATCGGCAGGACTCTTGCTGGTTGACCAGTGACGGATTCATAGATATCAAGCAGATCATCTGAGACCTTCAGTATGTACCCTTCCATAACAGTAGGTGTTATAGCTATACCCTTCCAGTTCATCAATCTGTTTCCCTTGGTCGTATCTATTGAAATGACTGCATCGAGGCGCCCCTTAAGCATTGCCTGCAGTGCCTGTCTTGTTCCTATAGGAGATCCCATGAATGGAACAGGCTCGTGTGGCTGTGTCGGCGCATCCGGACAGATATGTGTTGCAACATAGAGGTTTCCTGGAAGGCTGTCCCCCTTACTAATCGCCTGAGCAGCCTTTAAAGCCAGTGCAAGAGCAGCTGCGGCACCATCTCCATCGCTGACAAAACCAATCATTTCTGGTCTGGCTCCGATTCCTCCAAGTTGCCCGATTACTCCAAGAACTGGGAGTGAAGGATCCTCTCCTTCGATTAGAATTCGAATCACGTCGGTGGTCCCTTTTTCGCTGCCAACTTTCTCGATCTCTACAATAACGCCTTCGTACGGTATGAAGAGTTCGGCAACCTCTTTCCCGTTTGCAGATGGGCTATCGAGAATCTCCAGAATATCCATTACCTGCCTAAGCATCGGAATTACCTCCTGTGTCATAAAGATGGCATCTTACTCTTCTGTCGCCGACGAGCTTTAGTTCCGGTTTTATCGTGCAAGCCTCAAAGGCCTTTGGGCACCTAGTAATGAACGGGCAGCCTTTGGGTGGATTTACGGGGCTTGGAATCTCACCCCTAAGAATCTCATTCGTCGCTTTCTTACTCGGATCAGGCTGAGGGACAGACTCGAGCAGTCCCTGCGTATATGGATGAAGAGGACTATCAATTATCTGATCTACCGGTCCGATTTCCATGATGTTGCCTAAATACAGAACTGCCACGTGATCGGAAATCTGACTTACTATCTTTAGGTCATGTGTAATGAAGACATAAGTCAGCGAAAATTCCTTCTGCAAGTCACCAAGAAGGTTCAACATCTGTGCTTGAACCGAAACGTCAAGAGCCGAGGTGGGTTCATCCAAAACCAGCAATTCCGGCTGCAAAATGAGCGATCTTGCGACAGAGACCCTTTGCTTCTGCCCGCCGCTTAATTCGTGAGGAAATTTCTTTATCGTTGAACGATCCAGACCGACAGAGTCGAGAATAGTCAAAACCTTTTCTCTTCGCTCTCGCATACTGCCCAGTCTATGAATCCGCAACCCCTCTTCGATAATCGAAAAGACATTCTTTCTCGGGTTAAGCGAAGCATCCGGATCTTGGAAAATCATCTGGATGTTTCTGTAATCGGTCTTTGTTCTTCCGATTGGATTTCCTTTATACAGAATCTCACCAGACGTTGCGTGATAAGCACCACATATCAACCTTGCAATGGTTGATTTTCCGGAGCCGCTTTCGCCTACCAAACTGAAAACGCCGCCCTTATCGACTTCAAAGGAGACGTCATCGACGGCCTTGAGAAACTTAACCGGTTTCCCGAAAATACTATCCTCTATAGGAAATCTCTTTGTAAGGTTTCTAATTTCCAGCAACTTCATTATTTGCAACCTCTCTACCGTAAAGCCAGCACCAGACAGTAGATGAACCCACGGAGAATGCAGGCGGTTCCTTTTCAGAGCAAATCTTCATTGCCTTACTGCACCTTGGGTGAAAACGACATCCTGTTGGTGGCTCCAGCAACCCCGGAACATTACCCTTTATAGATAGAAGTCTTTCCTTTCTCTTCTCAGGAATTAGTTTCGGTACGGAATCAAGTAGACCGAAAGTATAGGGATGCTTCGGATTCCTGAAGATGTCTTCCACGGACGCATTCTCGACCTGTTTCCCGGCGTACATGACCATCACCCTATCTGCAATCTGCGCGATGACTCCGAGATCGTGTGTAATGAAAATCAGAGAAGTCTCGAACTCCTTTTTCAGTTCACGGAACAGATATAGAATCTGAGACTGAATTGTCACGTCAAGAGCAGTGGTTGGTTCATCGGCAATCAGAAGCTTTGGATTGCAAAGCATTGCCATGGCAATCATGATTCTCTGGCGCATGCCTCCGCTATACTCAAAAGGGTATCGGTTCATAAGATTCTCCGGCGATGGAATTCCAAGATTCTTCATAATCTCAATCGACTTCTCTTTCGCCTCCGGCTTTGTCATATTCATATGGTTTACGAGCACCTCGACTAGCTGAGCTCCTATCTTCATCGACGGGTTGAGTGAATTCAAGGGATTCTGAAAGACCATAGATATTTTCTTACCTCTTATCTTCTCGGCTTCTTTCAGAAGATTCTTTCCCAGGAACTCCATTTTGGCAGCTTTCACTTTACCAGGAGGAGAAGGTATCAGCCCCATCAGTGAAAGCGCAGTCACGCTCTTGCCGGAACCGCTCTCCCCGACTATGCCGAGCACTTCCCTTTCGCCCACCGAAAAGCTAATACCATCCGGCGCTCTAAGTATTCCTTCAGGCAACCTGAACTCGACCGTTAGGTCTTCTACCTCGAGAACAAGGCTCAAAACTCTTTCCTTCTCTCTTTAAAATAATCTATTACTTCTTGCAACAACGATCTGTCAGACAGAAGATCAAAAACTGTAAGAGCCATTGCTTTCGCTGCTCTTATCATTGCATTGTAGCCATACTCTGAATTCGCACAAGATGCAAATTCTCTTGTATGGGTCGGGATGTCCCGGTGCTCGGTAATATCTATGTACCCCTGTATCGCAGGCAAAACGTGCGTGACAGAACCTACATCCGTAGAGCCAACTCCCTGTTCATACGTCCTCATAGTTGTCTTTTCGCCAATGAGCTCGAAATTACTGTCAAGGACCCGCGCAATAGGGACGTTTACATAGACCTCTTCCATCTGCTCGGTTTGCTTCACCTCGAAATCACAGCCTGTAGCCAGAGACCCTGCCTCAACTATCTTCTTAAACTTCTCAGAGACAACGTCTACCTCTTCAATAGACAATGCCCTTATTCCAATCTCGGCAGCTGTATAATCGGGAATTGTATTGAAGGACTGCCCGCCATTGGTTATTATTCCGTGTATCCGAACTTTCTCTGGAAGCTGTTGACGCAGTGCAGAAATACCATTAAACATTTGAATCACAGCATCGAGAGCATTAACGCCCTTCGCAGGATCCGCGGCAGCGTGAGCCGGTTTCCCAAAGTATTCTATTGAGAAGGTCTTCAGAGCATACGAAATGTCAAAACCCGTACTCATTGAAGCGGGGTGAATAATCAAAGCAGCGCTCATATCATCAAAAACACCCTTTTCAACAAGAACCCTCTTAGCTCCTCCCCTTTCTTCAGCGGGGCAACCTACAACAATAATGGAACCGCCAGTTTCCTCCATCGCTCCACTGTTCTTGAGAGCTATTGCCGCCGCGATACTCGTAGTGCAGATCAGATTGTGGCCGCAAGCATGGCCGATTTGCGGCAGTGCATCATATTCGGCCATAACAGCTATTTTTGGATCAGAGTCACCGTAATTTGCAACAAAGGAAGTGGGCAGTTCCTCAATAGCCGGGCTGACAACCTCAAATCCCGAAGCTTTAAGGAAGTTCTTCAGAGCTTCAGATGACTTGTACTCCTCGTAAGAGAGCTCAGAGAAACCAAAGATCTTTTTGCCCAGTTCAGTTATATCACTGGCAATTTTGTCAACACTGTAGACTATCTCGCTTTTCTTGTTCATGTAACCTCCTTTACGACCTCAATCTGGGATCTAGCACATCTCTCAAGCCATCTCCAAGAAGATTGAATCCCAAACAGGAAACGAGGATCGCTATTCCCGGAAAGATAGCCATATTTGGAGCGGTCTGAAGATAATTCTTCGCCTCGCTCAACATACTTCCCCAAGAAGGTGTTGGCGGCTGAATCCCAAGGCCTAGAAAGCTCAATGTGGCTTCGCTGATTATCGCGCCCGCGAAGTTCAAAGAAGCATATATGATTATTGTTGGAATGATGTTCGGAAGGATGTGAAACATAATTACCCAGAGACCCGATCCTCCCATCAACCTCGCCGCAGTTACGAACTCCTCGTTTCTGTAAGTCATGACTGCGCTCCTAACAACTCGCGAGAAGCTCGGTATCATAACAATGCCGATAGCGAGCATCGCATTGAAGAGTCCAGGGCCGAGAACCGCCATCATCGCAATCGCCAGCAGAACATATGGAAAAGACAACAGTGCGTCCATTATTCGCATAATTATCGAATCGACCAGACCTCCGAAAAAGCCGGCTATAACACCGATTATTGTGCCGAGAAGAGAACCTATGCCCACGGCTACTATACCAACCATTAGCGACACTCTACTACCGTATACCAGTCTGCTGAAAAGGTCACGACCATAGTCATCCGTTCCGAACAAGTGGCCCCCTTCTCCGGGCAGAGCAAAGATGTGCATGAAGTCCATATCCTCAACTTCATGTGTTGCAATCAGTGGTGAGAACAAGGCGAGCACTAGGATTACCAGAATCACAAAAAGCCCCACAGCAGCCTGCTTGCTCCGTAGAAGCCTCCTAAAGAATTGTGCAGCTCTCATTATTGTGATCCTCCATAAGCGACCCTAATTTTTGGATTGAGAAAGGCATAGAGAGTATCCACTATGAAATTGACAAGTATATATATAAAGGCAATGACCAAGACTTCACCCTGTACCAGCAAGAAATCTCTTCTCAATATCGCGTCTATCATCAGCTTGCCCAATCCCGGCAGTGCAAAGACGGTCTCCGTTAGAACTGCACCGGCAAGCAATGTGCCAAGCTGCAAACCTATGACCGTTACAATAGGAACAAGGGCGTTTCTAAGTGCGTGGTTATACAGGACTAACCTGTTCTTCAATCCTTTCGCCATCGCGGTCCTCACGTAATCCTGCCTAAGAACCTCTAGCATGCTCGATCGAGTGAATCTCGTTATGATTCCCATAGACTGAATCCCCAGAGCAGTAGAAGGCAGGATAATATGCTTTATAACATCCCAAAGTCCGTTCGAAATGCTCCCAATTCCAACCGCTGGAAGCCACCCCAGCTGCAATGCAAACACTATTATCAGTATCATCCCAAACCAGAATATTGGAACGGAGATTCCAACCAAGGAGAGAATCGTTATACTGAAGTCCACAAAACTGTCGTGCTTAGTTGCGGCAAGAATGCCGGCCGGTATCCCGATTATTGAAGCAATGAATAGAGCGCTCACGCTCAAAAGAAGCGTTGTCGGAAGGCGCTCTAAAATCAGGGAGATTACATCCTGCTTATATATTAGAGACTTACCGAAATTACCTGTGAACACCCTCTTCAAATAAAGAGCAAACTGAGTGAAAACAGGCTGGTCGAGCCCTAGCTCTGCTCTAAAGCGCTCTATATCTTGAGCCCTGGCGCCTGGTCCTAAAAGCACCGCCGCAGGATCTCCAGGAATAAGCTTCATCAAAAAGAAAACCGTCAGAAGCACAAAGAACAATGTGGGAACTATCTGGAGCAACCTTCTGACAATGAACTTCCTCACAATACCACTCCCTCAAAAGGGGATGGAGCGAAAGCTCCATCCCGCAACAAAACGAGAGTCTATTCTACGTAAACGTTAGTTCCCGGTGCAAATACTCTGATCGTCATATCTGAAGATACCGTGAAACCCTTCACCTTGTCGCTAACGCCTATGACAACCAGCTTGTGATAGCCTGGGAAGAAGATCCTGTCTTTCATCACGTGTTCCTCCGCTTTCCTATAGTACATAATCCTTTCGTCTTGATCAGCAGAGGATTCACCCAGCTCTATGTACTTGTCGACTTCGGGGTTGTTGTATCTACCGCCATTTCCGTAAGTTCCCGCTGTCGAAGAGTGGAACATGTAGTACATGAAGAATTCAGGGTCAGGATACCATGTCCAACCGATTGCGTAAATGTCCGCTTCTCCACTGCCAGAGACTTCAACAAAACTTCCCCACTCGAGAGAAATAACTTCTAGATCGATTCCCACCTGCTTCAGCATCGACTGCATAACGATGGCCATCTTTCTTCTATTCGGATCGTCGGAAGTATACATCTTAAGCTTAAGTCCATCTGCATATCCGGCGTCCTTAAGAATCTGCTTCGCACCTTCGGGATCGTAAGGAGTATAGAAATCCTGAACATCCGGATTATATGCCCACGATCCGGGAGGGATAGGCCCATATGCAGGAACACCGCTCTCATTAGGGAAGATGACTTTAGCAATCTGTGTCACGTCTACTGCCTTAAAAATCGCTTCTCTTACCTTGGGATCGGTAGTCGGGCCATTCGTAGCGTTCATGTAACCGGCGTAAATGTTGTTCCCGCCAACCATTACCGCCTCAACATTGGGATCGGCTGTTACCTTAGGAATGTCCTGATCGAGAATATCGCTTGAAATGTCCACCTGTCCACTGAGAAGTGCAAGAGTCAAAACTGCTTTGTCTGGGATGAACTTATAGGTAAGATTCTTCACATAGGGTTTTTCGCCCCAGTAATCTTCATATCTCTCAAAGGACATGTGATCATCCTTGACCCATTCCTTCAACACGTAGGGACCAGACCCGATCGGATGAAGGACGAACTCGTCGCCCCAGCCTTCAACCTCCTCTTTAGGAACTATAGCTGCTCCGATGTCGGTAAGCACAGTAAGGAATGGAGCATAAGGATACTGAAGAGTAATCTTGACAGTGTAAGTGTCAACAACTTCAATGGTGTCTATCATGTATATTCTCACCATCGGAGAAATCTCCATCTCTCTGTCGAAGCTATACTTCACGTCTTCTGCAGTCACGTTTCTCCCGTCCTGGAACTTCCCCTTCTGGAAGAAGACGTTCTCTCTGAGTTTGAATGTCCAAACCTTGAGATCATCACTCACGGTCCAAGATTCAGCAATTACTGGCTCAATCTCCTTTACATCGGCAGTGTAAGACACCAATGTCTCGAAGACATTTCTCATTACCTGAGACGAAGCCAGATCCTGATACATTGCTGGATCCATTGTCGTCGGATTCTGGTCAGTTCCAACAACAAGCTCCGAATCATACTTGTCCGTTGCAAATGCTGAGAATGATAGTAAGACTACGAGAAACAACATTACCAAATACTTTCTCATACAATACCTCCTTTTCACACTATGGTGCGAAGAAATTCCCCCACGATTCTTCTTGCTGAAATAACTGTTCCTGAAGCGACTTCTTGAATCCTTGACTCATGACCTAATCCATAACCCATGCAATCAAGATAGATATACTTTGAATCGGTAAGACCGCTCGGTATTGAGGGGCTTCCCTCATAAGGCGAAAAGCTGAAGACCTCAAGTCGCGTAGAAAGTCCTTTCCATCTCTGTGCAAACGGTTCTTGCTTCTTCTCTGGCACAACTACTGCTAGACTTTCAAAAGGACCCTGAGAGCTTAAGAAAGATCTAATGACTGTATATGGCTCAATATACTTAACTATACCAAACTCACTGGTGCATAAAAGTACTGTCGGTTCTTTGACTTCAAAGGCGAGAAGTTGTTCTCTAACCCATTCTTCGGAAACCTCAACCTCTCGACCGTCTCGCAAACGGCTTACCAAAAGATCTTTCTCGGAAAATGGTGCGACAATATCCTTCTCTTTCGTACCATCCAACAAACCGATCTCTTTTACCTCGAAAGGCTTTCCGATCATTTTGACTAATTCAGGAACAAGATCATTTCGGGGCGATTGACCAATAGTCAAGAATGTCATGTCCGTTCTCCAATTAAGTCTCAATTAATTGAATTAAATTATACTACATGACACCTTGTAATCCAAAATTGCTTCTCTCAATTTGGAAGAATGCAATTTTGCTTCTTCATTCAACCATTATAACTAGTTTCTGTTCAGTTTCGAGGAGCTCTTTAAAGATACAACTATCATATTCATGCTTCTAAGAATCTACTGACACTATATGTCGCAACTCACACTCATTCTACAATTAATGACTTGTTTGCTCTTGAATGAAGATCGCGCTCAGAATGTCATTCTGCTTTACCGCTTAAGGAACTGGAGACAAAGTTCTCCGTCACCGGTCCGCCGTCCTCCAAATTAGTCACACAAATTCGTCATGACCTTGTATCTGCATATCAATCCTAGAGCCACTGTATACTGCAAAGAGCAGTCATAAGCCAAAACTTAGTAAGAAGGGACTGACCGGCTCCTAAGGTCTGTCCCATTCTTCGCGGAAAACTGAGATTCTGGCCAGGTACTCGCCAGAATGACGTCAAGGACTTTCATCCCGTAGTGCCTGTCCCGGAATTTACTCACTTTGTCATCCCGCAGTGCTCCTGTGCGGGATCTGCTCCTAAGGTTCCGTTTTTCGCCCTAAAGACCGAGATCCTGGCCAGAAGCCCGCCAGGATGACCTGAAGTAAGAAAAGGCTGTCGCGGCGAAGGCGTATGGTTATTAGTCTCACCAATGATCCTCCTTAGATCCACTCTCTTTGTCATCCCGTAGCGCCTGCCCTGAGAAGCCTGCCCCAATATGCTCCTGTTTGGGGGGTCTGCACGGGATCTCTTCCTGAAGAGCCGCTATTCGCTTAAGAACGAGGACCCGCTGAGCGCTGGAAAGAACCGCTTTCTTTGGATTTGCTCTTATTACTTACAACTTGCATCTTGGAACTTGGAACTGTTTCGAAATCGAGATCCTGGCCTTAAGCACGCCAGGATGACTTGAAGTGAGAAAAGACTGCCATCCCGATAGGCTGCCCTCGAACCCCCTCACTCAGTCATCCCGTAGTGCT
>JAFGAP010000120.1 GCA_016933635.1 Kosmotogaceae bacterium | reverse complement strand
GGGATTTTGCATTGGCCACAGCTACTTCTGCGGAGCTGAGGAATGCACTGAAGAATGGATGAAGGCAATCGTTGATTATGAAATTTTGCCTATGCTCAGCGAGTATTGGTTCGATGACAATACAAAACTGCAACACTGGGAGAATGTTTTGAATGGAGTGTTTCAGTGAAAGACAAAAGCATTCTCATAAAGAACATCTACTACATGTTGTCCTATGCTTTTCAGGCGCTAACTCAATCGAATTATGAAGATGTTGCCAAAGAGAAGTTCGAGGATCTGCATAATCTATTCGCAGCGGTTCTTGCAAAGGGAATTGGTCACCAACTGAAACAGGGGTTGTACCGAGAATATCTGAATCGTCAAGAAGATATTTCTGTTATGCGCGGTAAAGTAAACATGCCCGGGACGATAAGAAACAAACTCGAGCGTAAACGGGTCCTGACTTGTGAGTATGATGAGCTGTCTGAAAACAACCAGCTCAATCAGATACTAAAAACAACGGTAATGATCTTGCTTCGGCATACAGATGTTAAGTCGGAATACAAAGACGATTTGAAAAAGAAGATGCTCTTCTTCTCCAACGTAAATACGCTTGAACCATCTTCAATAAAGTGGTCATCGATTCGCTTTCAACGCAATAACCAGACTTACCGAATGCTTGTCAGCATCTGTCAGTTGATTATTGAAGGCATGCTCATTACAACAGAAAAGGGAGGCTACAAGCTGGCTTCCTTTGTTGATGAGCAAAGAATGTCTCGATTGTACGAAAAGTTCATATTGGAGTATTACTATCGGAAGCTCCCATCGCTTACAGTGAGCGCATCGCAGATTCCCTGGGCTTTGGACAATGGTGTAGGAACAATGTTGCCGGTCATGCAAAGTGATATAACCATACAGAAAAAGGAGACTGTCTTGATAATTGATGCTAAATACTACTCCCAGACGACACAGGCTCAATATGACAAGCACACACTTCACTCAAGCAATCTATATCAGATTTTCACCTACGTGAAGAATAAAGATGCGGAGTTCGGCGAAAAAGCTCATGTGGTCTCCGGATTGCTCCTGTACGCAAAGACCGAAGAGGAAATTCAGCCGGACAACAGTTATCTTATGAGCGGCAACAGAATCAGTGTGCGGACGTTAGATCTAAATCGCGAGTTTTCGGAGATTGCCAAGCAGCTAAATGAGATAGTCGAGGAGCACTTTGGAGTCACAGCGGTCTAAGGAAGAAAAGTGCTAGATTAATTTGTGACAGATTCCTGTCTGGCGTCGACCGAAAGATAGATTGTGACCCTGAAAGTATAGTAAATATGACAATATACGACCCGGAAGAATTTCTTGAGGAGCGACGTAATCTCATTGCGCAGAAGATAAAGAAGTATTTCGCGGTTCTTTGAGCAATAGTCCAATTGATATACGATGAATTTACTGGACGAGGTGTGGAAGTGTATTTCGATCGATACGGACACAAAGTGACAGGAAAAACCCTATG
Organism: Kosmotogaceae bacterium; assembly: GCA_016933635.1. Taxonomy (GTDB): domain Bacteria; phylum Thermotogota; class Thermotogae; order Petrotogales; family Kosmotogaceae; genus Mesotoga. The sequence goes on along the minus strand of JAFGAP010000120.1, from coordinate 125 downwards.
ACTCTATACTACTTCAAGAAGTACTGGTGGGTAGTGTCGGCTGCAATTATTGCGCTTGCTTATGTAATTCCTTATCAGGTGGTTATTGGTCTGCTATTTGCGCAGATCGTCGCTGTGAATCTAGT
>JAFGAP010000119.1 GCA_016933635.1 Kosmotogaceae bacterium | reverse complement strand
ATCTCTAGACGGAAACAAGGTTGAGTTCAAGTTGAAGATCCCGATGGCTTCATCGCTTCTTCCCAATTTTGCAGGAGTTAACAGCGCAATACTTTCCAAGAGTTTTGTCGAGTCTGGCGCAAATCTTCAGCTAGAGACAAATGGGACGGGGCCCTTCTACATTGCTGAGTTTGTCGCAGGCAACTATATAATGCTAAAGAAGAATGCGAACTACTTCGTGGCCGGCCTTCCTTATCTCGATGAAATAAAAATGATGATAATGCCGGAAGAGGTAACAAGAGTTTCCGCTTTGAGGAATGGGGACGTCGATCTTGCAAAGATCAGTGAGCCGCTAAGTCTTAACCAATTGGCCTCAGACAAGTTCGTAACCTACAGGACGCCTGTGTTAAGTTATTATTTGCTGGGTTTCAACACGACAAGAGGACCTCTGAGCAAACCGGAAGTCAGAAATGCCCTTAATTACGCTGTTAGCAGGGAAATGATTGTAAAGGCTGTAGCCTTTGACGAAGCAACAGTTACCGGTCCGTTAAACCCTGAGCTGGATTTCTGGGCTTTACAGCCGAATCAGTTCGAGGAGTATACTTACAATCCTTCAAAGGCCAAGCAGCTGCTTGCAGAAGCCGGTTATCCAAATGGGTTTGAATTTGAGATTGTTGCTGCGCAGAGATACAATTTTGATAAGGTTGCACAGGTAATCCAGGCCCAGATGGCAGAAATCGGTGTTATTGCAAAGATAAACTTAGTCGAGTGGGGCATTTTCATAAGCAAGTGGAGAGAGAGTGATTTTGATTCTTTCATCTCTATGAATAGCGGATCAATAGATCCAGATATCCAGTTCAACAGGACTTTCCGAACTGGAGGATCGACTAATGTCTTTCTATATAGTAACCCTGAAGTCGATGATCTACTTGATAGGGGTAGAAGCGAATCCGATCTGAACGCCAGAAAATTGATCTATGAAGAACTCCAGAGAAAACTCGTGGAAGAATCACCAATACTCTTCCTCTATTCAGCAAACACAATATTCGCCTCAAATGATTCCGTTGAAGGATTTAGATCTTTAGCGAATGAAAGCCTTGTGTTTTTGAGAGAAACACGCAAAGATTAATCTCAGGGCAGAACATGGAGTTCGGGTACGTAATCAGGAGGCTGCTGTCTGCAGTTCCTACAGTTCTTTTGGTCACGTTCATGGTGTTCATTGCCATTCACATTGTTCCAGGCGATGTGATAGATATTATGCTGGGAACCCAGAATTACCTGACTGAAAGTCAGATAGAGGATCTGTATTCCGAATATGGGCTTGACAAGCCCCTAATTGTTCAGTATGGAATATGGGTTAAGAATCTGCTTTCATTCAACTTAGGTACTTCACTAAGAACGGGCAGACCCGTAACCGAACTGATAAAGGAAAGATTCCCGGTTACTCTTGAACTGGCCGCTTTCTCTTTAGGATTTGCACTTCTGTTTGGTATTCCAATGGGAATTATCTCTGCACTAAAGAGAAACGGTTTTCTCGATAACTTTGTGAGAGTGATCGGCCTGATTGGTCTTTCGTCCCCATCCTTCTGGGTGGGGGCGATTTTGATTGTGCTGGTTTCTGGTGCCTTTCAGGACTTCAATCTCTTTGGCTACGTCAGGCCGGGAGTCGATCTGCTTTCGAATCTCCAAGTTATGTTTCT
>JAFGAP010000118.1 GCA_016933635.1 Kosmotogaceae bacterium | reverse complement strand
TACAGGCCGCCCGGTCATGAACAGGTTGAATGGACTTTCCCCGTCGATTACGAGACGCTTCATTTCCATTCTCCGATGCCTGAAACGAAAGTGCTTATGAAGCTTATTGAAGAGAAGAAGCCCGAGTTCATGTATTCTCTTCACAATTCTGGTTTTGGAGGCGTCTATTATTATGTAAGTGACGCAATTCCCGAACTCTATGAGACTTTCAGCAAACTTCCGGGTTTGTTTGATTTGCCACTTTCTCTTGGAGAGCCCGAAGCACCTTTTTTGGAGCAGCTCGAACCTGCTATTTTCAAGCTTTTCGGAATGGCTCAAGAGTACGATTATCTAAAGAAGAATCTTGGTCCAGACAAAGACCCGGCAGACGTCATCAAAGCCGGTACTAGTTCTGATGATTTTGCTTCATCTGTGGCCGATACGTTTTCCTTGGTTTGTGAGATGCCTTACTATTATGATGCAAGGGTCGAAGACATGTCTGAAGCAGAGATTACGAGAAAGGAAGCGCAGAGATTCAACTATCAGAGGTCCGTCGAGAATTTTGAGTTTGTGAGCGAAGTGATGAAAGCGGTTGAACCTTACGTTATAAACAGAAATTCACCGTTCTATAGAGTCTTCAAGAATGTTCTTGAAACCTATCCCGACCAACTGCAAGCACAGAAGAATTGGATTGAAAACGATCCGTCTCTGGAGAGAAAGGCAACTATGGCAGAGGTCTTTGATAATAAGATTGTCAGCCAGTTCTATCAATCATTGATGCTAGGGATGCTAAGAAGATTGCTCAGGGAGAATGATGACGGATCGGAGAAGCTGTCGGCAATCTTGAAAATGGTGGACGAAGCGTTCGAGAGAAAGATTGAGTATCTCGAGAATAATCTTGATTATACGACCATTCCAATAAAGAGCCTGGTCAGCGTCCAACTGATAGCAGGGCTTAATGTCGCAGATCACATTCAAAGAAGGAGAAGCCAGAGGTCGTGAAAGTCTATTTCCTGAAACGTTTTCTGGAGCTTATTCCGATATTTTTTGCAATCTCAATAATCATCTTCGTAATTATGAACTCTATGCCCGGCGATCCTCTCTTGCAGATGAGAATGCAGAACCCGAGGGTAATGACTAACGATCCTGAAAGGATGAGGGAGCTTAGAGAGTACTATCATCTTGACGATCCTCTTCCAGTTAAATACTTCACCTGGTTGAAGAGTGTTTTGACCGGTGACTTGGGTTATTCAAGCATGTATAAGTCTCCCGTAATAGATCTGATTGCTTCGCGTTTGCCCAACACGTTAGTGCTTACGATCACCGCCTGGCTAATTGGGCTAATATTTGCACTTCCCATCGGTATTATTTCGGCAGTCAAAAAGTATTCAGCCTTTGATTACACTACAACGGTATTTGCTTTTATAGGGATTTCGTTGCCGGGCTTCTGGTTTGCTTTGATCGCAATTATCATCTTCAGTGTGAATTTAGGCTGGTTCCCTGTTTCGGGCATGGCGACCTATGGCATAAGAGGTTTCTGGAATATCTTTGCGGACAGATTGAGACACCTTGTACTGCCTGCCTTTGTATTGGGATTGGTTCAGGTGGCATCATGGGTAAGATACATCAGGACGTCGCTGCTTGAAGTCCTCGATCAGGACTATGTAAGAACTGCTTATGCTAAGGGAGTGCCCGACAGAAAAGTAATCATTAAACATGCGTTGAAAAATGCAATGATACCTATAATCACAATAATTGCACTTGATATTCCGTATTTCTTCGGCGGAGCATTGATCATTGAAACGGTCTTTTCATGGCCCGGAATGGGAAGGCTTATGTACAATGCAGTAATTTCCAGCGACTATAATCTTGCAATCAGTTGTCTGATGTTCCTTGCAATAATAACGTTGATTTCAAATCTCGTCGCCGACTTCCTGTACGTAATGGTAGATCCCAGAATCAGAATGGGAAGAAAGGGAGCTTAGTTATGCCAAAGTTTTTCTACAAGAGAAAACTGGATGAGATAGAGGAGAAAGCACGACCAGTTCACATAAATAGCTACAGGCAACTCGTATGGACGAAATTCAAGAGTCACAAACTCGCCCTTTTCGGTGCCGTAGTGTTGATTGGTGTAGCGTTTTTTACTCTGCTCGGCCCCCTCTTCGTTGAGGTAGGGTACGAAGATATGGATTTTTCAAATCTCTTTTCTCCACCGTTGACTGAGGGTCATCCCTTTGGTACCGATGAACTTGGACATGATGTGCTCGTAAGAGTTATGTACGGCGGTAGGATATCGTTATTTGTGGGTTTTGCTTCAGCAGTCATCACAACTCTAATAGGGACGATAGTGGGATTGCTATCGGGTTTTTACGGTGGAATCGTTGACAGGTTGTTGATGAGATTCGTAGACGTAATGCTTTCGATACCGATGTTCCCAATTTTGATAACCCTAACTCTCGTTTTTGGTTCGGGAATTATGAATATCATTCTTGTACTTACCGTGTTTGGCTGGATGGGTGTTTCAAGATTGGTCAGGGGGCTAGTTCTTTCAATAAGAGAGACGGAGTACGTAATGTCGGCAAGAGCCATGGGTGTGAGAAATGGAAGGATCATTTTGAGGCACGTTCTGCCTAACGTTATACCGATAGTCATCGTCTCGGCCACCTTGAACATGTCTTACGCAATACTTGCCGAGTCATCGCTGAGTTATCTGGGACTTGGCATTCAACCTCCGATGCCCTCATGGGGGAATATGCTTCAGAGGGCAATGAATTACATATTGGGAACCACCACAGGTACTAATCCCTGGTGGCTTACCGTTTTTCCAGGGTTCTTCATTTTCATAACCGTGCTGAATGTAAACTTCTTGGGAGATGGGCTTAGAGATGCTCTAGATCCCAAATTCGTGAGTGAGAGTTGAAGGTCATGGAGAGAATACTCGAAGTTGATAACCTTGAAATTTCCTTCAGGACTCAGCTGGGAAAGATCACACCGGTTGACGGCGTTTCTTTTGGATTGTCAAGAGGTGAGACTTTAGGAATCGTGGGAGAGTCTGGGTGCGGGAAGACGATCACGGCTTTCTCGATTATTAAACTACTTCCCAAGAACGCATTTCTGGGCGATAATACAAAGATCACTTTTAGGGGAAGGGACATCTCCACGTTAAGCAGCGAAGAACTCCAGAAAATCAGGGGAAAGTCAATATCCATGGTATTCCAAGAGCCTATGACTTCCTTGAATCCTCTTTATACAATCGGATGGCAAATCTCCGAAGTCTACAGACTGCACGAAGGTCTAGATGAAGATGCTGCTATGAAGAGAAGCATAGAAATGTTGCGCCTTGTCGGAATTCCCGAACCCCAAAAGAGAGTAAAGGAATTTCCTCATCAACTGTCGGGAGGAATGAGGCAAAGAGTAATGATTGCTATGGCTCTTGCTTGCAGCCCTGAGCTACTGATAGCTGACGAACCGACTACAGCACTGGATGTTACGATACAGGCCCAGGTTCTGGAGCTAATGAACGAGCTGAAGAATAAGTTTAGCACAGCCACGATAATCATAACGCACGATCTGGGAGTAATTGCCGAAATGTGTGATAGAGTTCTCGTGATGTATGCAGGCCAGATTGTTGAGAGCGGGGACATATTTGACATCTTCGACAAACCCATGCATCCTTACACAAAGGGCTTGATTAACTCAATACCAAAGATTGAAATTTCCAAGAAAGATCAGAAAAAGCTGAGCGTAATAGATGGTTATGTCCCCCATCCGTCGAGTTTCCCCGATGGCTGTAGATTCAGGCCGCGTTGCCCGACGGCATTCGAGAAATGTTTGGAGAAACCGCCGATGATTGAATCCGAGGGCCATCATTCGGTTCGTTGTTGGCTATTTGAAGGGGATGATATGTGATGAAGGCTTCCCCAATGGTAGAGATCAAGAACCTGAAGAAATGGTTTCCCATGAAGAGCGGCTTCAAGTCTAAGTCAAATCTGAAGGCGGTAGATGGGGTTGACCTGCATATTTACGGAGGCGAGACTCTTGGGCTGGTTGGAGAATCGGGTTGCGGCAAGACGACTATAGGAAGGACCCTCATTAAGATCTACGAGCCGACAGATGGAGAGTTTCTCTACAGAGGTGGAGATTCTTCTGAAGGTGGTGTCGATATATTTTCTCTCTCGGAATCGAAAATGAGACCTTTCAGAAGAGAAATACAAATGGTTTTTCAGGATCCATACGCTTCCCTAAACCCGCGAATAACAGTTCACGATATAATTTCTGAAGGCCTGAGAGTACATTCGATGGGCAAGAGCAGAGAAGAGAGAAAGTCGATGATAGCCGGGATTCTCGAGAAGGTTGGTCTAAGGCCGGAGTACATGTACAGATACCCTCATGAATTCTCAGGTGGACAGAGACAGAGAATTGGAATAGCGAGGTCTATGATCTTAAACCCCGGTCTGGTAATATGTGATGAGCCAGTGTCGGCTCTTGACGTATCCGTTCAGGCTCAGGTAATAAACCTCCTTGAGGATTTGAAACACGATTTCGGTCTCACATATCTTTTCATTGCACACGATCTGGCGGTTGTGAAGCACATTTGTGACAGGATCTCCGTTATGTATCTTGGAAGGATTGTTGAGACCGCTGAAACCGACCAGCTATTTGATAATCCACTTCATCCTTACACGAGTGGATTGCTTTCGTCGATTCCTGTTCCGAATCCTCACATGAGAAAGATCGGAAAGAGGGAGATCGTAAAAGGAGATATACCTTCACCGGTCGATCCGCCAGAAACATGTAGATTTGTTAAGAGATGTCCCAGAGCATTCGATAGATGCTGTAAGGAAAGTCCTTCACTAAGGGAAGTAAGTGATGGTCATTTTGTCTCATGCTTTCTTTATGATTAATAGATTCTTCTGAGAGGTTTTTCGATGTGCCTTTAGTTGAGAATCGACGTGAGCAATTTTCTCAATCAAATATGTAAATCCAGGAGAATAGAGAATCTATGAGACGACCATCAACATGTCGGAACTCATAGTAGTTGTCAGGCGTTGATATCTCGCCCTCTACAGGCATGAAGTAATGATCGAGGCCGGGCAACAACTGGAAATAGACATTGATTCTTGTCCAAAGCGCGTTCATGAACATTATGTAATCCTGGACTGTCGACTCAAAGTCGGCGTCACCCTGAACTATCAACACGGGTATTTCCAGCTCCCTAATTGTTTCTATTGGGTTCATCCTGTCTAGTTCATAGTAGTAACCGGCGGTCGCTGCAAGTACGGGAGCTCCAGGAGGTAACTTCCCTTCCAATGCGGTCTGCAAATAATCTGTTAGGAGCTGTGTCTGTTGACCGATCTCCCCCTTGTTAAGCGAGGAAACGTAATTCTGTTTGTCAATTATTACCTGGAGCTCTTTTCTGGAGGGAGTAGCCATAAGAATTATTCCATCAACTCTTGAATCTCTCGATGCTATGGTGGGAGCAACTCTTCCCCCAAGCCCGTGACCGGCAAGAAAGATCGATGAAACCGAAGGAATTCTTGAAGCGGCAGTTATAGCTTTGATTACATCTTCTATTACTTCCGTCTCGACACTTGGAGAAGTCTGGGATAACCGCTCTCCGAAAACGAATGTTCTCTTGTCATAACGAAGAACAGCCACGCCCTGGGTCGCAAGACCCCAGGCGATCTGCCTGAAGGGTTTGTTGGGACCTATTGTCGAATCTCTGTCGAGAGCTCCGGAATCGTGAATCAGAATGACAAGTGGGTACTTGTCTATCTCCTTGGGGACCGTTATTACTGCTGGGAGACGGTATCTTCCCTCGCCTATGGTAATTTCAAATTCATCGAACTTGCTAGTATCTATATATTCTGCGATTGCACCTGGCTGTAACGTCGGTTGGACTACAAATGTATCGATTTTACCCTGATCGTCTACCACCACGTTGAAGTCTATGAATCCTCTCTCAAACTGAGCATGAAAGATATATACCGTGTACCCTCTCAATTCACTTGTTTCGGTGGAGAAAATGAATAGATAATTGCCATACTCCTCTTCTAGCTGCTGAAACTCCTCTGCCATGTTATCAAAAGTGTAGAGAGTTCTAGCCCTAACGCTTTGCATCTCGTAAGCGAGATGGTAATTGCCTCGTAACAAAAGCTGAAGGTACCTATCAGCAAGTACCTCAGATCCCAAAAGCGTAGTAAAAATCAGAAATGTAAAAACACCAATCGAAAAGATTCTCTTCACACGGACTTCTCCCATTGCAACTGATGATATTGTTTTCTATCTCAATGATAACCCACTTTACCTTGATTGGAGAAAAATAATGGAGAGCCTCGGCTCTCCATTGGCATTACATCTGAGTTCATCTTAAATTTTCTATGATCCGGAACTATCCATTATCCTTTCACTGTTGAATACCCTTGTGAGAAAGTAAATGAAAAGCGAAACGTAAGCCAAATTACTGATTAGCATAAGCAGAAATCTAGCTATTACGAAATTGACGGTGATAATGTCCTTCATTACGAAGATTGAATTCACCAGGGGGATAAGATAAAGAAACGGATTATCTGGCGATTCCATCTGCATCGTCGCTATTCCGAGGACAATAGCCATGATATATATTGGCATCACGTATCCGCTTCCTTCCTTTACGTTTCTTGCGATGGAGCCCAGAAGAACGATCAGCGCGGCGGCAAGTCCCGACATGGTAAGCAATGTAATGAAAAGTCCAAGAAAAGTCGAGGCCGAAAGAGATGATAGATTCAGATTCTCTGCACCAAATGCCGGACCACCTAATTTGAAGGCAATTATCAATCCAATGAAAGTGAATATGCTGTTCAGAATCGCTATGGTCATTACGTAGAGAATCTTACCCGTTGCGATCGATGATCTAGAAACCTGATTTACCAAGAGCACAGGCATGCTGCCTCTTTCCTTTTCGCCAGCAGTTGTATCTAGTCCAATATTCATTGCTCCAGCAAAGATATAGATAAGCAGAAAATATGGAATCAATGTCGCGAGTATTTCCGTTCCCCGAGATTCTTCGGGAGCAACATCCATCTTCTCTACACTAACAGGGTTGAGGTCTTCGATGGTTAGACCGTGTTCCAGAAGCTTCTCAGATAAGAGAAACGAAGAATAGGAAGCCAAAGCGTTCTGAACCATCTGTGCTCCATACGATGATCCTCTTGAAGTAGAGTTGTAAAAGACAAGGGCATCAATTCTTTCTCCGTTTTCAATTCTCTCGGCTGAATTTGGAGGAAACTCTACCATTATAGAGTTTTCGAGGTCTTTTACTGTTTCTTCGTTAATTTCGTCGACGAGCTCGAAGGAGATAATTCCTTCGAGAATCTTCAAGAATCTTTCGTCGGGCAGGTTGGTCACCTTCAGACTGTAGACTGCGCTTTCATAAGTTTCTGCCTGCGATTGAGATACGGTGTTCATAACCAGGAAGATTATAGGCATAATTAACATCGGCAGGATTAGTACCGCGAATATCGTTCTCGGATCTTTGAACACGTTCTTTAGTTCTTTGCGGAAGATTATTAGGGCGTCTCTAAACACTTTCAGTCACCCCTTCCAAATCGGCGATCTTGAAGAAAACATCCTCCAGACTCGACTCATCGAATCTTCTGTAAAGCCCCTCAATAGTATCATTGGCGACCAGTTTACCTTTGAAGATTATTCCCACCTTGTTGCAAAGTTTCTCGGCCACGGACATGATATGCGTTGAGATTATTATCGTCTTCCCCTTCTTGCGATAATCCTTTAGAAACTCGGTCACGGTTCTTGCTGTAATAATATCTAGCCCGTTGGTTGGCTCATCAAACACGATTACTTCGGGATCATGGATCAGACTAACCGCGATAGCAGCCTTTTGCTTCATTCCCGATGAAAGCTTCCCGATTCTTTTATCAAGAAAATCAGTCATGTTCAAATAGTCAGACAGGGATTTCGTCCGTACGGAAATATCTGATTCTCGCATCTGGCTTAGTTCCCCATAGAATCTAAGAAGCTCCCTTGGAGTGAGATTGCCCGATAGCTTCATATCGCTCGTTAGAAATCCTATTCTCCTCCTCACTTCTGTTGGCGCGTCTACAGAATCAAAGCCCATAACCGTTGCTCTCCCGCTGTCGGGCTTAAGTAGAGTGGAGATGATTCTTAATGTTGTGGTCTTTCCCGCTCCATTGGGGCCCAGAAGACCGTATATGCTGCCTGGTTCTGCGACAAAACTGAGCGAATCTACAGCGGTCACTTTCTTTCTTCGGTTCTCGAAGGTCTTCGTGATTCTCTCAACCTTTACCATTTCTCCTAACCTCCAACTATCTATCTTATTGAAGAATAACACCGTTATGTTACATTAGAGTTTAGTGGTGAAGATATCAGAAGAATTATTTCAGAATTGAAGGATAAATTATCAATTTTATTGAGTGATAGATTCATTTATTTCATTTTATGATGAATTATAGTATAATATTGGCAAGTTAAGGGTATCGATCAGCTTCCAGGCGATTCTACATGAGTTTTCAGAATTTAAGAATAACGCTTGATAACGGGAGGTTCTGAATGAAGGTAACCAATTCAAAGTATCTAGACGATAGACATGATTTGCTGAGAAATCTAATTTCAATTCTGGAGAGTGATTTTCCCTACGTTTCTATTCTGGGTACCGATGTGAAGGGAAAGTTATTCCAGGTAACTACTACTGGGATAAGCGTCAACGATTCCAGATGGTCAGAGAGGGGTTTTGTTCTGAGGGTTCATGATGGAACAGGTTATTTTGAATTCTCTTTCAATGAAATAGATAGTGAATCTCTTAATGGAATTGTTGAGTTTGTGAGAAAGAAAGTCGCCGTTTTCAGAAAGGCTATGATTCAGAACAATCTTGAGGTGGCAAAGACACCGATTCCAGACGAGAAGGAATGGAAGTTGAGTTTCAAAGACGAGGTCAAGATGCTGCCGGGTGTGTTGTCGGCCGAAGAAATCTTGGGTAGATTATCCAACCTAAAAGATGAGGCCCATTCGTTATCTGAGGAAGTAATAAACGTCATGACCTTAATGGAGAATGTGCAGGTGAGCAAGCTCTTCATATCAAGTAAGAAAGACCTTTTTCAATCTTACATATGGTCGCAGGGATACTTGTATGTTGTTGCGAGAAGGGGAAAGAAGACAAAGTATAGCATGAAGGGATTTTCAGGTCTCAAGGGAGCAGAGATTCTAGATGAAATGGATGAGTATGTAGATAAAGTTGTAGAAAACGCACGAATGCTGCTCTTTGCGGAACGAATAGATCCCGGTACTTACGACGTCATATGCTCGCCCGACGTAGCTGGACTCATTGCTCACGAAGCTTTTGGCCACGGAGTGGAAATGGATATGTTTGTAAAGGAACGCGCAAAGGCTATCGAGTATTTGGGAAAACAGGTTGCGTCTGAGTTAGTTAATATGCATGATGGCGCGGCCGGTGTAAGAGAAGTGTCTTCCTACGTTTTTGACGATGAGGGATGCGAAGCAAAAGATACTGTGATAATTGATAGGGGGATTCTTGTAACGGGAATATCTGATGTGATCTCAGCATCCATTCTTGGGACTAAGCCAACGGGAAACGGAAAGAGACAGTCCTTTGAGAGGAAGGCGTACGCTCGAATGACCAATACTTACTTCTCGCCAGGGAAGGATGATCTGCAGGAAATGATATCTTCGATAGATTATGGGTTTCTTCTCGAAGATTATTATAGTGGAATGGAAGATCCCAAGAACTGGGGTATTCAGTGTGTCATAGCTTATGGTAGAGAAATCGTAAAGGGCAAGTTGTCTGGAAGAATCGTTTCGCCGGTTATGATGACGGGATATGTTCCGACTCTGCTTAAGTCGATTTCAATGGTGTCAAAGGATTTCAGACTTTCTGGCACCGGAGCCTGTGGCAAGGGACACAAAGAGCTTGTAAAAGTCTCTGCTGGTGGTCCATACATAAAAGCGAAAGCGAGGTTGGGATAATGATAGAGCAAATTGCCAGACAGCTTGAAAGGGTTGCGATTAGTGGATGGAAGATTAAGGAAGAAAACGTCGAGAGCGAAGAATACTTTTTTGTGAAGAACAAGGTTGACCTTGGAAGATCCAAGAAGGTAAGGAAGTACGAGGTTACACTGTATAAGGATTTCGAAGATAAGAACGAAAAATACAGAGGCAGTTCCGTATTCTACATTAGCCCGGGAATGGAAAACGCTGAAATCATACAAGCAATTGAAGAGTCTTTCTTCGCTGCCGGATTTGTCAAGAATCCGTGGTATCCATTAGCCCCAGCCGTTTCAAAGAGATTCTATTCAGAGGAGTATGAGTTATCTGAATTAGCAAGCGAGGCAGTTGGGGCAGTGTTCTCACAAATGAAATCAATAAATTCCTGGCTGAACTCCATCGAAGTTTTCGTTACAAGAAACAGAGACAGAATTCTCAATTCCGAGGGATTAGATGTCTCACTTTCGAAATACAGAACCTATATAGAAAGCATAGTGAGCTCATCCGGTAGAGAAGAAGTGGAGCTTTATGATCAACTCCTTCTGTCAGTTCCTGATCACGATCGGATTAGTATGAGAATTTCGAGACTGCTGGAAATGGTTGGTGAGAGAGCTAATGCTACTGCCACTCCTGCTGTCAAAGGAGTTCCTGTAATACTCACAGGAGAACCTGCTAAAGAGGCATTGAAGTACTACTTGATGCAGTCTAACGCTCACCTCAAGTACGACAAGATTTCTGAAGTCGAACTTGATAACTCTGTTCAATCTGAGGAGGAAGGGGACAGAATAACACTAGAGGTTGTGCCTGAACTAGAGGGTTCATATTATAGCCTTCCATTCGATAATGATGGTCTCCTCATGAAGAAAAGGAAGGTAATTGAGAACGGCATCTTGATTAGTTACTGGGGCGACATAAGATACTCTTATTACATAGGAATCGAACCTACTGGTGCCGCAATGAACTTCTCTGTCGGAGAAGGAAGTCTCACTGTTGAAGAGATGAGAAAAGAACCTCATTTCGAAGTCACGCATTTTTCTGCAGTGGATGTTGATGAGACGACAGGAGATTTCGGTGGAGAGATCCGACTGGGATGGTATTTCGATGGTTCAAAGAGAATTCCAGTTACTGGTGGTTCTGTGACGGGAAATTTGAAGAGTCTTGATTCTTTTTGTCTTTCAAGAGAGAGAGAGCTAAATGGGGATTACTACGGGCCTGTTTCGCTGATGATGGAAGGAATGAAGATCTCGGGAGAATAGGGTTTCTGGAGGTTCAAATGATAATCGAGACAATAAAGATGAGACATTCGACCAGAAAGTTCCTACCATATGGACTCTCTTCTGAGGAGCGGGAAAGACTTGTAGATTTTTTTGAAGTTATTCCCACTCTCCATTCCTTGCGCCTGAAATGGGCCTTGAAGGATCTAAACAAAGGATCATCCGCGATCTATGCGCCTTGTACCAATAAGCCTAACTGTCTCGTGGAGTATGGCTTCCAGGGAGAGATTATTGTCCTGGAAGTGACGAAAATGGGCTTTGGTAGTTGCTGGAATGCCGGTATCAGAGAGGCGGGATCGCCGGCAGGTATAATTATCGGCAAGGAAGACCAGGGGAAAGTTAGTATCAACGACATTCTTACGGGTATGGGTAGGAGAAAGGAACTTCGAGTTCTAATTGATGGACCAATTCCCGAAGACGAGAGACTGCTTCAGATACTTGAATCGTGTAGACTTGCCCCTTCGTCCATGAACAGGCAGCCGTGGAGATTCAGTGTTCGCGAAGGCGATCTTTACATCTGGACAAAGGCAAACATGATTGGAGGAGGTCACTGGTTAGATCTTGGAATTGTCCTTTCACACGCATACATAACTGCTTTAGAGTTCTTCAAGAATGTCTCTATAGAGAAGGCTGCCGGGGATCGTTACAGAGTGATAATGAAGTGATCCCTGATGCCAGACCAGATCCTCTACATTTGGAGTGACTTGATGTGCACATTGAGATGGTAGCATCCCCGATAGGTTTACTCGGGAAGAGCTTTGAAGACTTACAGTGCCTCATTTGTTCAACATTCTGACTGAGTTAAAAACCGCAAGCAAAGTCACCCCAACATCGGCAAATACTGCCCCCCACATGTTCATTAAGCCAAACGCGCCTAGAGCAATAAATGCCAGTTTAACTCCTAGGGCCGCTGCAATATTCTGGGCGGCATTTCTATTAGTAGATCTAGATATCTCTATCGCTCTTGCGACTTTAGATAAAGACTCGCCAGAAAGAACAACGTCGGCCGTCTCTATAGCCGCATCGGCTCCAGAGGAGCCCATTGCGATTCCGACATCGGCCCTTGCAATAACCGGTGCATCATTTATACCATCACCGACGAATGCGGTACGCTTCCCGCTTTTGATAGCAGACTCTACTGCTCTCATCTTATCTTCGGGAGTTGCTTCGGAAATAAAGCCATCGAGTTGCAGTTCTGTAGAGATTGAAGCCGCGCGATCCGAATGATCGCCGGTAAGCATGACGATTTCCTTTATCCCCAGCTTCCGAAGTTCAGCAATGGCTTCTGAAGAATCATTTCTAAGGGTGTCGGACAGGGTGAATACTCCCTCTATTCTTTCATCAATTACCAGAAAAACTCTTCCGGAATCATCTCCTTCTTCAAATCCAACTCCCAGAGCATTCAGGAGTGACTTGTTCCCAACAGCGACTCTCTTTCCATTTACTTCAGCGACAATCCCACTTCCGGCAACCTCCGAGTAGCTAGAGACTTTCATCCATTTTGGCACGTCGGAGATCATTTCAGTAAAGGGAATTGCTACGGGATGGGTGGAGTAACTTTCCAGAAGGGCCGCGTATTGAACTACTCTTCTCTTGTCGTATCGCCCAGTGCTTTCAATTCCAGTGATTCTTGACCTTCCCTCTGTAAGAGTTCCAGTCTTGTCGAAAAAGACTGAATCAATCTGGCCAAGAGATTCGAGAAAACTGCTTCCCTTAAACAAGATTCCCTCTCTAGAGGCTCTTCCTATGCCGACGAAGTAGCTGAGCGGAACGGAAATGATTAGTGCACAGGGGCAGGAGATTACAAGTATTATGAACGCTTTGTGAAACCATTCCGAAAACGCTTCACCAAACAGCAGGGGAGGTATCGTCGCAACGAAAAGGGCAATCAATACAACAACGGGGGTGTAGAACCTTGAAAACCTTGTAATGAACCTTTCTCTGTTTGATTTTCTTATGGATCCTTCTTGGACCAGCTCAAGCATTCTACTTGTGTAAGATTTTTCGAGAGTCATTGTCGCAACAATCTCGATGACCCCAGATTTGTTTATAGTCCCCGCGAGAACAACGTCCCCTTCAGCTGCGCTCACTAGGACGCTTTCCCCCGTGAGGAGTGATTTGTCAAGAAGAGTCCTTCCGGAACAGATCACTCCGTCAATTGGGATCCTATCTCCCACTCTAACGACGAATCTATCGCCGGGCTTAACCTCTTTGGCGGGCAACGTCTTCAATCTTCCGTCAACTAGATGATTGACGTTATCTGCTCTAAGGTCTATCAGTTCCTTCACAGATCTTCTTGATCTTCTTAAAGCAAGTGATTCCAGAAGCTCACCCAGTGAATAGAAGATCATAACTGCAACTGCTTCGGGGAGCTCATGAATCATAAACGCGCCGAGAGTTGCCACGGTCATCAAGAAGTTTTCATCGAAAAAATCCCCTCTGAGAAGGTTCTTCAAGGCCTTGAAAACTACGTTTCCACCAGAGACCAGGTATGCGATTACAAATAAGCTATACTCGAAGAACTCATTTCTTCCGTGCAAAATTGGCGAGAACAAAAGAGCAACAACAAACAAGGTAATGGAAGAAGCCAGCCTCAGAAGTCCTCGAAATGGGAAGTCTTTCTCTCCTTCTGAAGGCTCTACAATAGAGATTTCCGGAGCATGATGCGAAAGCAAACAATGGAGATCCTCAACCGCTTCATCGTCCATAATGAGAGTTTCTAAGTCAAAATCTATCGTAGCGTCCAATCCAGTATCTCTCAACCGGCGCTCAATTCTGGCTGCGCAACTCGGGCAATCGACTCCTGTGACTTTGAATTTCCTCATTTGCATCAATCCTCTGAGAGTTCGCGGAAATGTTCTCTGGCAAGTTTTATGAGCTCCATAACGTGATAGTCTTCCAAAGAGTAGAAAACAGACTTGCCTTCCCTACGGCTTTTCACGAGTCTATAAGACTTTAGTTGCTTCAGATGATGGGAAATCGTTGGCAGTGTTAGCCGGAGAATCTCGGCAAGATCACATGTACACAGTTCAGTCTCAGACAGAAGAAACACTATTTTCGTTCGCGTCTCGTCGGCGATAACCTTAAACAGATCCGAGAGACCTGAAACTTCCTTAGCTATCATTCTATATCTCTCAGCGTCGACGTGGATTTCTCTACTCGGGCAAAGCTCACTCATAGAATGCCTCCATCAATTAGACGATCATCTAATTGATTATAGTTGCATTCTATTCTCAAGTCAAGTCATTTGCCTATAACTGTCGCGGGTGTCGAGATCAAGAGTTCCTTTCCCCCAAGGTCGAAAACGCCTTCGAAATAGAACACAGTTGGACTCTGAAGAGTTAGTTCTACCGAATTGCCTTCTTTGACAAGGATTGATTCAAATCTTGCCTTTCGGAAATCCCCATCCGGGGAAGACGATGTGAATAGCCTTAGTTCCTTTAATTTCGCGCTTTCTTCTTCCACAAAGACTCTAACCTTCAATGTCCCCTCTGATTGCTCTTCGACAAAACTTATCGAAGGAAAAGGCTCACCTGTATTCAAGTGATGAAGCATTGAGCTTAAAGCCTGAGTTACTCTGAAAACTTCGGCCCCATGTCCCGCATTTGGAGCATATACCATTGATGAATAGCCGGGCAGTTCTTCTAGGTATAAACTAGCTGAGTCTATCGGCCAATATGGATCATTGGTTCCGACAACAATTAGCTTCGGAATACCCAGTTGAGAGCGATAGGTGAATGGATCTATGTACTCTAGGAGATCTAGCTTTGCAGGGTTATTCAGATCATCGAGGATACCTCTTTGTACATACTCATCTATGGAGCGACTAAAGTCTCCCCAGAACTCAAGCTGGTGTTCCATCTGTACAGCAATATTGAGGTTGTCAAAAGCTATTGGAACAATTCCTTTGACTCTATTGTCCATCGCGGCAGTTAGCCATGTAGTCCAACCTCGCTTGGACCCCCCGGATAAAATGAAGCCTTCAACTTCGTCTCCCTTGTTCCCTATGAAGTCTTTCATGATGTTCATTGAAGCAATAGTCGCTTGAACCATAGGCAATAAGGCGGGCCATGTGTAATCACAAGTCTCAAGACATCTTACAAGAGAGTAGCTAAGTAACCAATCCTCTTTGAGACCCCCAAAAAGCGGTTGATTTGGGATGTCGAATAGGAGGGCAACGTAAGCTCTATTTTGCAAAGCCAACAATCTGAATAAAGCCAGCTCTTCCTGCGAGTATCCGTAGTCTCCCGTTATGAACATCACTGCAACTTTTGACTCTATTCTTGGTGGTCTTATGATAATCAGATGGTTATGCCACTGAATCCCCTGCCATATAACCGAGTCAAAGCTTAACGTATCTATTTCGATAAGCCCTTTTGAAGGCGACTCCACAATCTTGACATTTGCATCATCCAAAGTTGATGGAATTAAGTGGAGATTCAGAAAACTATCCATTGTGACTGATGAAAGAGAGGCCGCAATTATCAAGAACAAGCAAACTGGAAGTGCCCTCATCTCAGTCGCCTATTGCCTTCAGGAGATTTTTGGCAGCTTCTCTGAGTTCAACAATGATCTCCTGAGGCCCAATAACCTTGAAGGAGTTCTCCAAAGCCAGGAACATCACCAAGTCACCTATCTCAAAGAAATGGTATTTATGACGACTGCCACCTAAATCCAGATCTACTTCCTGGAATTCAGCCTCTCGTGGGAATGTTCGGTTCCAGAGCATTGGTTCTTCTAAATATCTCTTGTTCGAAAAGATGACCTTGTCAATCTCGTCAGACCTGACAAATTGGATGTTGCCATCCTCTTGAAGACCACAAAATAGCTCACGTCTTTCATCGAAACAGGAGGGATAGAAAATGAACTCTTTGCCTCCTCTCTGGAAAATCTTCACAGCTTTCTTACGAGCTATTGCGTTCAGAAAGACTGAGTTTATTCGATATTCTGTTCTTAGTTGAAATTTCATGCTGTCTTCAAAGAGAGAAGGCAAATGATAGGGTTCGGAATAAAAGTACTCCCCTCTTTTCCTGGAGTATTTCATGGGCGCCCCAAGGTTCGTTTTTAAATACTTGAAGTCTCTATGGGCCTGGCGGACTGAGATGCCAAACTTCTGAGTGTAATCTTTCATGGCTGCGAAATCATTCTTAAGCAAGCGATTGTGCAGCCACATAATCCTCATTTCCCTAGACACATCTGCCACCTCCAGCGGCCTAGACGAAAGACATCTGAACTTCGCAGAACAGAATTCGAAGATGCTAGAATTGCAATAGTATTATACAAAAATTCGAAAAGTAAATCTAGAAGATAAAATGGAGACACGATGGTTAGAGGAATCATATTTGACTTGTTTGGAACCGTTGTCAGTAACACGAGACTCTTTAGAGCAGTATGCTCTAAGATGGCAGAAGATTCGCGCACTGAAGTAGTGGAAATAGAGAGAGATTTTGTGAATCTCTACGGTCACTACTTCAAGGACTGTCATAAAATGCCTTTTCAACCGGAGAGATACTATTACTACCTTCTGATAAGCGATTTGATTGACAAGTACAATTTGCCTGGAGACATAGAAGTCTACTGCAACTTAATGTACGATTCCTTCTCTAAGCTCCGCGCCTATCCGGATGCAAGGATCTTAACGTGGATCGTTAAGAAGTATTCCGTTGCAATCCTAACTAATGCCGATAATTCCTTTGTTGAGAAGGTTGTCAAGAGAAATAGACTTCCACATCATTTTCTGCTTACCTCGGAATCGGCAAGGTCATATAAACCATCCGAAGTTATTTTTGAGAAGCTCCTGTCTATGATGGAAATCGAGAAGAGGCACGCAATTTTTGTTGGCGATAGTATTCAGGCAGACATGCTTGGAGCTTCTGCAGCAGGAATCAAAGGAATCCTTATCGATCGGTCAAGGTCTTACTTAGACTACGTACCAAGAGTCGAAAGCTTGGAAGAATTGCCTAGCTTGCTAGAGTCCTTGTAAGAGCACCTTCGAATTCCTCAAGAACTATATCGAGATCTTCTCTGGTAACGTTTAGATTGGTTACAAATCGCCATTCATCAGATTCAGGCGGATTTATCTTTATTCCCTTATCGTGAAGAGTTTCAACGATGCACTTTGAACTTGCTTTACCGGTGATTCTGAAGAAAACCATGTTGATGTCGAGACGATCAAAGAAGACTTCGACGCTTGGTAATTTTGAAAGCCCTTCAGCCAGGTATTTAGCGTTGTCGTGGTCCATTCGAAGACGCTCGATCATTCTCTCAAGTGCGAATATTCCGGCGGCAGCAATAATACCTGCCTGGCGCATAGCTCCCCCCATGATCTTTCTTCCCTTTCGTGCCTTGACTATGAAATCTCGATTACCTACCAGCATTGACCCTATAGGAGCTCCGAGTCCCTTTG
Organism: Kosmotogaceae bacterium; assembly: GCA_016933635.1. Taxonomy (GTDB): domain Bacteria; phylum Thermotogota; class Thermotogae; order Petrotogales; family Kosmotogaceae; genus Mesotoga. The sequence continues at coordinate 717 of JAFGAP010000118.1, read as the reverse complement.
AGAGGCAGAACATAACCGAGTCAGAACAAGAGGCAATTTCTGCTGGGCTAACACCTTCGGCAATAGCAGCGTTGAATATTCTTGCGCCATCAAGATGCAGAGGAACTTTCTGCATTGAAGCCAGTTCGAAGATCTCCCTAATGTAATTCATCGGGAGGATTCGTCCGCTAGAGTGGGCGTTTTCCAGACAGATTAGGCCGGTCCTTGGATAATGAAGATCCTCAGATCTGATAGCGCTTCTGATTCTTTCGGATGAAGGTTTGCCATCATCACAGTCAAGGGTTCTCATCTGAACTCCCGCTATTACTGCAGAGGCTCCGGCCTCGTGGACAATGATGTGATTTGACGCTGGAATAATTACCTCATCGCCTCTCAAAGTGTGTGTGAGTATCGATAGTTGATTCCCGAATGTTCCTGAAGGAACGAAAAGGGCGGCTTCCTTCTTCAATATTTCTGCTGACATCTCTTCAAGTCTGTTGACTGTCGGATCGTCCCCGTAGACATCGTCTCCTACTTCTGCGCTGGCCATTACCCGCCTCATTTCTTCACCGGGGACCGTAACTGTATCGCTTCTAATATCTATCCACTTCACGACAGCACCTCCAATGGTTAGTTATGAAAACAATTATAAACCAGAATTACTATCAAGAATAAAAAAGCCGGATCTAATGATCCGGACTATATGGGGTTCCTATCTAAGGGGGATAGGGGGGTTAT
>JAFGAP010000117.1 GCA_016933635.1 Kosmotogaceae bacterium | reverse complement strand
GTTCCTCCCAGAAGGTACAGGTTAGCTTATCGAATTATTATATAATTTTATAGAGGTAGATGTAAATGGAAAAGGAGATTTTCGCAAAACGCTATTCCGATTTCCCCGAGATTATCGAGAGATTGGAAACTAGCAAAGGTTCGAAGATCGTTCTCAAGTCGAACTATCCAGTCGAATATCCAGAGAATAGCAGCATCCCTCTGTACCTTTACGAAGGGGGCACAAAGGGGACGGTGCTTTTCTTTCATGGAAGAGGAGAGAATAATCTAGACTATCTCAGGTGGTTCCCGGAGAGCCTCGCAAAACACGGTTACTCAGGTGCCATGATGATACTACCCTTTCACTTCGAAAGAACTCCCGCCGGCCGCAAATCGGGGGAGTTGTTTCTGGATCCCAGAACGGATGTTCTAAGAAAAAGGTTTGAAAATGCCGTTGTGGATGGTTTGACTACTTTGAACTACCTCAAGTGGGAGTGCCCTCCACCCTACTTCCTCATGGGATACAGCTTCGGAGGTTTTATCTCGGTCATTACCGCAGCGCTTGAACCTTCCATAAGTGGGTTGTCGCTTGTTGTCACCGGTGGCAATTTCTATCACATTACCTGGAAAAGCTTTGTGACCGGAGTAATGAGGGTTAAGTATGAAGAAGACGGATCCTGTAATAGAGAAAAGTGTCGGAAATTGCACGGCGTAGATTACAGAGAGTTCTTGAACTCACTTCGAAAGCCTGAAATCGAAATCGGGAGTGCTCCGATCTCGTGCTTCGAATACGACCCCCTGACTTACGCAAAGTTTGTCAGGTGTCCTACTCTCTTAAGGGGAGCTCTTTTCGATATTTTCATTCCTAGACCTTCTACGAGAGAACTCGCCGAGATGCTTCCTGACGCTACTCTTCGCTGGATGCCTTCCGGCCATCTTACCTCCATATTGTTCAAGAAGACCATACTGAAGAGTTCTATCGACTTCTTCGAAGAAAAATGTAAAGGGAAGAGTGTTCTCTGAAAATGTGGCAGGAAGAGCAAAAGATCAGTTGCAAGTTCCAAGTTGTGGTGTGCCAAGAAGGCGAAGAAGGAAACTTCAAGCCATGCTTAATCGAAGATGAGGGAGGGCCCCTCGAAGCCGTCATGCAGGTGGAG
>JAFGAP010000116.1 GCA_016933635.1 Kosmotogaceae bacterium | reverse complement strand
TTCGCCTCATCTAATGAGGGTATCTTCCCCGATAAAACGATCTTCCCGTCAACTGCAACAGCGGGAGTCGAGACTATTCCCTTCTCCATAATCGCCATCATGTCTGTTACCTTCTCAACTATAGCGTCAGAACCCATCTCTTCAACAGCCATCTTCATAACCTTTTCTGTCTGCTTGCATCTCGGACAGCCTGAACCAAAGATTTCGATCTTCATTGTACGACCTCCTTAATCTCAGAATAGATTTCCATATATGAATCCCCACAGCGTGGAGAATACCACTACCAATCCAAAGTAAGTGAAGGCCCTCTTCTTCCCGAGAAGTCGAGTGATCACTATCATACTTGGCAAACTAAGCGAGTTACCTGCCATGAAGAGCGCCAGGGCGGGTCCCTTGCCCATTCCTAGAGACATGAGCGACTGGACTATAGGTACTTCAGTCAAAGTCGCGAAATACATTAAAGCTCCAAAGATGGATGCAAATAGCGTGGATCCAAATCTGTTTCCTCCAAGAAGCGATTCTACAAAACTTTGTGGTAGCGCACTGGATATTATTCCAGCGGCAAAGACTCCAAAGAAGAGATATGGAAGGATCTTCTTTGCAAAGTCCCACGTTTCAACCAACCACTGATTTCTAAGTTCCCCTTTGAATCGAACCGCCATAACAAATACCGCAACGGCGGAAACTACAAGTATTGAACCCTTAACAACAGGGTCAATAGCCAGGCCTCCAACAATCAGAAAAGTCATTTGGAGACCCAGAAAACCAATCGCCTCGGGCCAGGAAATCTGATCACCAGATTCCTGAGTTGCAAAGCCCCCCGATCCCTTTTCTCGAAATATGCTCTGCATTGTCAGACCGATCAGAATAGCTGATGTCGAAGCCCCAATGATTCTCACAAGCGCTATCTCCCAACCAATGGCGCTTCCAGTTAGAAAGATCGCTGCTACATTTATTGCCGGTCCGCTAAATAGAAATGCAACCGCCGGGCCTAGTCCGGCGCCTCTTTTGTAAATTCCACCGAAGAGAGGGAGGATCGTACAAGAGCAAACTGCCAGTATTCCTCCTGAAACAGCGGCAATCGGATAAGAAATAATCTTTCTAGCATCGGGGCCTAGTAACTTGAGTATAGCGTCCTTTCGAATGAACACCGTAATTGTTCCCGCAATGAAGAAGGCAGGTACCAAACATAGAAGAACATGCTCTCTAGCATATGAACCAAGCATTGTAAATCCGCTAATTATCGCATCCTGCACATACTGGCTTCCAAAAGGCAGAAAATAGAAAACAAAAAAACCAGTTGCCAGCAATCCCAACTTCGTAACTTCTTTCTTAAAATCTTTCTCCATACCAAGTATGTCTCCTATTCACTAATACTCGCAGCCTGTGCACATATCGCACCAATACTTTCCTTACCGGTTATTCTTTCTAGTATTATCGCCATGAGTAGTATTCCAGGAATGTTTATCGCCAATCTGAGCAGAGCGAACCCCGCTCCCAGTGATCCCATTTCGAACATAAACATCGGAATCTTAGTTGTTGACCATGCTCCGATGAAGATCAGCACGTTCGAAAACTTCACTCCTTTCTTCATGAAGACCGCTGCTATTGGAAAGGCTCCATATAAAGGCCCCGCTGCAGCCGCCCCAAGAAGAAAGGAAAGTACTATTCCCTTAATACCTGATTCCTCTCCCAGATGTCTGATAATCTTTTCTCTCGGAATCCATACATCGAGAAGGCCCAAGAGAATAAATATCGGAGGAATAACGGACAACATTTCCAAAAAACTCGATCCAGTAATGCTCAGTGCGTTGAGCCCGATTTGATTGTCTGCGGCGAATACAGCAAAAACTAACCCTGCCGTTACTAGCGGAAAGACATACCTTTTCGCCTTCATCCCAGAATCACTCCCATAAGACCGGCAACTATGAACGAGAATCCAAATGCCATAACGTTTCTCATAATCGTCAGTCTAATTCCAAAATACTTCTTCTCAACCGGAAAAGTGACAACTCCAACCATCATGAGAGTGGAAATGAAAAGAGCTATCTGAGTTATCCCGGCCCCATTATTAAGCAACATGACCGCCGTGGGAAAAGCGACAAAACCGGGAATTAGAGTGATAGACCCTATAGCTGAAGCTATAAGCAACCCCAAAACTCCCGAGCTTTCTCCTAGCAGCTGCGAGATTGTCTCGGGATTCAACAGCGCGATAAGCAATCCAACGAAAAGCAGAATAGCGATAAGTTCAGGCAGAATTCCCTCAAATGATCTCCATGCTTTCTTGAGCGCCATAAGTGTCTTTTTTCGGCTTGCAATGAGAGAGATAACTAGAAGCAATCCAGTTATGAAGTAAATTACGATGCTGTACACAGTCATCTACTCCGATTCTTGTGATGACACATCAGTGATTGACTTGGCAAGCTCGACAATCTCCAGAATTCTTCTGTCTGCTATGCTAAGTTCCTTTCTCGTGCCATTCCTGTTCTCTTTGACGAGGCCCGTATCTACCAGTGCCTTGACATGCCTTGAGAGAGTTGTTTTGTCTATCGAATAAAGGCCATCCAGCTCGCAAATACACATAGTACCTTTTGAAAGATGCTCAAGTATCTTCAGTCGCCAGCTACAACCTAGTGCCTTGAAAAGCATTACTGTCCTCTTGTTCATCAGACACCTCCAAATAAGCTATACTTATAGAATAATCCATGTTGCATTGTTGTGCAACAACGAAACTTAATGTTCTGAATAAACTCAGAAAACAATCGGCGAGTATCATATTCATATATTCGAATGTGAGAATATTGGGGGCAGTATATTGGAACAGAGATTTGATGTTTTCAGCAAATATCTAACAGTGTGGGTGGGAGCTGCCATGGTTCTGGGGGCCATACTGGGCAACATTTTTCCAGGTCTCTCAAATTCGCTGGGAAACTGGCAAATCGCAAATGTGTCAATTCCTGTGGCAGTAGTCCTGCTCTTCATGATGTACCCAATAATGCTGAAGATTGAGTTCAAAGAAATAGTGAACGTGCAAAAGAATTCGAAACCGCTTCTTGTTACATTGGTTGTGAACTGGGCAATCAAACCATTTACGATGGCATTCATCTCCTGGCTGTTCATAAAGGCCGTTTTTGGGCCATTAATCACGAATGGACTCGCTAACGAGTATGTGGCAGGCATGGTACTGCTCGGACTTGCTCCTTGCACTGCCATGGTTCTAGTATGGACGTACCTCGCAAAGGGAAATATCAACTACGCACTTGTACAGGTAGCAATCAACGACCTATTCATTCTCTTTTTATTCGCCCCGATGGGAAAGCTTCTAATTGGTGTCTCAACAGGTTTCCCGGTTCCTTTCTCCACCATCTTCTGGTCGGTTGTCTTTTATGTAGCGATCCCACTTTTCCTAGCACTTCTGACAAGAAGAACGGTAGTAAGGAGGAAAAGTGAAAAATACTTGAACGAGAATGTCATTCCGAAATTCGATCCGTTCACAAAGATTGGGTTGCTTCTAACACTTGTCCTGGTATTTATGTTTCAGGGAAAGACAATAGTTGACAATCCTCTTCACATACTTTTGATAGCAATACCTTTAGTGATTCAAACCTATCTCATCTTCTACATTGGATACTACGCTGTGAAGAGATTGAAGATAAATTACTCCGAAGCCGCGCCATCGACATTCATCGGAGCATCGAATTTCTTCGAACTTTCGATAGCAGTTGCTCTCATACTCTTCGGAATGAATTCCGGTGCTGCACTGGCGACAGTAGTCGGCGTGCTTGTCGAAGTACCTGTTATGCTTTCGTTGGTCGCAATAATGAAAAAGAGAAGAGCTTCGTTTGACTTCTCGAAAGGATAGGGGGTAACACGATTGAAGACGCTTAACTCTGATCTCTCACAAATCATGAAAAGTTTGGCAGATGAGACAAATCTGAGACTTCTTGGTCTTATCAAGCTTCATGGAGAACTATGTGTCTGCGAATTCGAGGACATGTTGGAACTTCCACAACCAACTGTTTCAAGGCACCTAAAAGCACTGGCTTATTCCAGGTTGATTCAGATGAGAAAAGACTGTAAATGGAGATACTACAGCATGGCCGATTGCCCTGAATTTGTTGATGAAATTGTAAATATCGCTGTCGAGCATTTCGGAATCAAGAAGCGAGAATGTCCTAAAAAGTGTGGTGAGAAATGATGAGATTGGCATTTTTTTCTGATATACATGGAAATCTTGAAGCTCTCGAAGCGGTGTTGAGAGATATCGAGAACCAAAATGTGGACAGAAGCTACTGTCTTGGGGATCTAGTAGGGTATGGTCCTCAGCCAGAAGAGGTTGTCCACATAATCCGCGAGTTAAGAATACCTACGATAATGGGCAACTATGATGATGCAATAGGTTATGAAAAAGAAAGCTGTGGTTGCGCATATAATCCCGGCAGAGAAACGGAAGTTGGAGACGAGTCCGTAACATGGACCATAGCTAATACTTCTGGAACAGCCAAGGAATACCTTCGCGCACGGCCTCATACTCTGGAATTCGAAGAAGAAGGTGTGAAGTTTCTGCTTGTTCATGGAAGCCCTGTAGATCATCTACTTGAGTACATAAAGCCCGACACTTCAAGCGAAAGACTGCGAAAAGTTCTGGAGAGGGTCAAGGCCAATGTCGTTGTTAACGGCCATACTCATCTTCCGATGGTTCGCTGGGCGATGGGGAAACTCGTCTTCAATGATGGAAGCGTTGGCAGGCCCAAGGACGGAAACCCTGAAGCCTGCTATTTGATTATTGATGTTATCCAGCAGAGCATTTCATACGAGTTTCGAAGAGTAGGGTATAACGTTAAGTCTACAATTGAGAAAATGATCGAGGTCGGGCTGCCTGCAGAACTTGCTTTAGTCATTGCGCTTGGCAAAGGATACAAAATGGGGTCGTCAAAATCGAAGAATACAATTGATTTCAAAATCTGAAGCTTCTTTGTTCGGGATCTTTTGCGGTTTTTCTAAGAGAACCCTTCGTCATCCCGAATCCATTTCGGTGTCTTGGCTTTCACGCGCCATGACAAGGGGTTACGGGTAGGTAAGGCAAGAGCCTTAAGACCACGATTCTGAATAAGGTTCAGATGATACGGTGTTTGTCGGAAAGCCTTACATTGTCATCCCGAATTCATTTCGGAATCTGGTACTTTTTGCTAAGTCAGCAAATTTCGGATCGGGGTGTGTAAGATAACTGGCAAAAAAAACCTGTAATCGCGTAATTATCTTTTCATGGGGGTGAAATGTGAAACCGAAAAGTATCATTACCATCTGCTTGCTAGCGTTTGTTTCGATCAGCATTGCTTATTTTGCATACGATGAAGTCAGACTAAACTCTTAGTCCCATAAGTCATTGGAAACAAATCTAGGGATACCGGGAGACCCTCCTCTTCAAAAGATTATGTTGTTGTCTATTACTTCCACGGAACTATCCGTTGTAAGGCTTGCCTGGAAATGGAGGCAAACGCAAAGAAAGCAATAGAGACTTACTTTCCATCGCAATATGAAGCAGGAACTTTGAGCTGGGAAGTAGCAAACATCGACCTTCCGGAGAACTATCACTATCTCGAAGATAACATTATCATGTACAACACACTGGTGATCCAAGAGTGTTTAGACTGCAAAGGCGATGAATGCAAGGAATTATGGCATGCCTGGGATCTTTCAGAAAAGGAAGATCAGTACATTGAATATGTGAGAGACGAAGTAGCATCTTTTCTGGAGGTAAACTGATGGAGAATCTAGTTATTTCAATGATTTCCGCTCTTTGATTCGGAATTTTGACATCAATTAGCCCCTGCCCTCTTACCACAAACATTGCAGCGGTTTCTTTTATCAGCCGGAATATCGGAAGCCCAAGAAGGTCGGTTTTCGCAGGACTTCTTTACACACTGGGAAGGGTAGTAGCATATGTTGTCATAGGTGCAGTTCTTGTTTCAAGCTTGACGGCGGCCCCCGGTCTGTCGAGGTTCCTCCAGAAATATATGGGGAAGTTAATTGGTCCGATGATTATCGTTGTGGGCATGTTCCTTCTTGAGTTGCTGAGTTTCAGAAACAGCGGAAGAAATCTGGATACCAAATCCCAAGAGAATATAGAGAGCAAAGGTCTGCTTGGTGCCCTGATCCTCGGCTCTCTGTTCGCCCTCACCTTCTGCCCTGTATCGGCAGCATTGTTTTTGGAAGTGTAATTCCACTAGCAGTCAATGAACAGTCCAGACTGTTGATTACTGCCATCTATGGAATCGGAACAGGCCTTCCTGTTGTTGTAGTTGCTATAGGAATTGCCATAAGCACGAAACTAGTAGCGCAGATGTTCAAGCGGATTAGTAGATTTGAATTCTGGGCGAGGACAGTTACCGGCGCAGTTTTCATAGTTCTGGGAATCTTCCTGAGCATCACCAGGATTTTTTTGTGAAACTCTCAGCATTGAAACGCTTCACAAAAAGCGGTTAAGCGATTCGTTCAAGTTAAAACTGTTATAATCTCACTCCAAACTTTGAAAGGATAAGCGAAAAGAAGGCATAGCCTGCCATCATGATTCCACTAGATAAAGCAAGCGCCACGTAGAAATTGATGCCTCTTCTGAGAAACAATGGCATCGCGACAAAGAAAATCAAAGAAGGAAGAACAAATAAGAGAATACCGGTGGAAAGTTCTGCAACTTTACTTGAATTGTTTGTATCGTTGTAGAGCCAGAATAGAGCCAGCATGGAAGTAAGAGGTAAAGATGCTATAAGTCCTCCAATGTATCCAGACTTCTTGCCAACTTCAGAAACAAGAACGATTATTGTCGATGACACAAGGATCTTCACGATGTATCTCAGCAAACTCGTTCACCTCCGCTTTGACTCTTCTTGCCCACACTGCCAATTGATTTTTTATGATCTCGTATCACTCATGAAATTCTAATAGATTATCATACGCCGGTTTAACTCAGCTTGTAATGAATCGGTCCTTCGTAAAAACAATCACGATTAGTCCTCCAGCTGCAATGAGTGAAGCCATCATAATGAACATGCCGAAATAAGAGTATTCTGCAACCGTTCCGGCCAGCAGCGGCCCTACCATGAAACCAATGGCTCTCGCCGACCTAAGAAGTCCTAGAAACTCGGCTCTTCTCTCCGGCGGTGAATTGAGAGATATCATAGTACCGGCACCGTTAATGAAGGCTCCAAAGGCAATGCCGAGGCAGAAGTACCCAATCGCAATGAAAACCCAGCTCTTTGCCACGGCAAAGAAAACCATTGTGAATACTGTTAGACCTATACCGATCAGTGTGCTCTTTCTTGGTCCAGTCTTCGATATCATCCTTCCGAAGAAGATATGAGAAAAGATCTGCAAAAAGGGGTTTATCGAAGTGATAATTGCCGTAGCCGCTCCTGACAAGCCGATTCTTTCAGTCATATATATTGCAATTATCGAAGTGGCTCCAGCCGTTCCAAGTTGTCTCAAGAAAGTACCAGCATAGATAGCCCAAAGTCCATTTTCCCAGAGAGGCGTAGAATCCTCTTTCAAGGGAAATAACCTGTTCAAGAAGCCCTTTCTACGAGAGACGAGGTGTTCCTCCTCCTTCAAGAAAAGAACAGGTACGACAGCAATCAGAGCAACGAATGCATACCAGTTAATAGCCTGACTCACAGAAAAAAAGATGAGAAGAATCGATAGCATAATTCTGCCAGTTAGCATGCCAGTTGAATTTGCAGTATTCAATATCGACAGTTCTCTTGAAGTATTTCTGACCGAATCCCGTGAATGCTCTGTACTCAGAGCCATTGCTATGGGTTCGAACCCGGCGGTGAAGAAAGCAATAAATGAAGAAAAGAGAATGAATACTATGGGAATCTCGATTACTGAATAGGCAAAGTAGAGAAGGGCCGGCGTAAGTACAAGTAATATCATAAGTAGTTTTCGTTTCTTAAGTCCGTCAGATATTGCTCCCCAGGCCGGAGAACCGAAAGTCTCTACAGCCCCTCTCACTGTTGTAAGAAGTCCAACCATAAGAAGTGAAGTCCCAAGCTCTCTTAGCTTCAGTTGCAAAAGCAAGCCAAAACCGAACATCACAAAGAACACCAACAGAGATGTCAGCAAGAGTGGAAGACGTTTATTATGCAAGGGAGATTCTCCTTTAGTTTGATTGACTTATTAATTATAGCATTGCATACCATCACTCAAGTTGGGGAGGATCATTAGGTTATGGATCCAAGTTCGTCTGAAGACAGTAATATTTCATCGAAAATCCTGTTCTCTTCCTAATTCTCCAGCTTCTTCTCGAGAAGAACTGAGAATTCTTTCATACCGATGGTTTCAGACCAAAGATGATAATCGCTTTCAAATGCACATTCAAAGAAGGATTCTTCAACCCCACTCATTGATAGGTACCTACTCAGGAATAAAATCAGTTTTCTTCCTATGCCAATTCGACGAAAACGTTCGCTGACAAAGATAAACTCTATAGATCCAAGAAGACTGTAAGTCATAAGATCTTCGAAGACAGAATAGATTAGAACTCCCGCCATTTCTTCATCTTGCCGGCAAACAAGAATTTTACCTCCAGAGTCCAGGATTTCATTCAGATTGAAGAATAGTTCACTTGGCGTCATTTGAAGCTGATTTTGTACGAGCGAGGGAGAAGAGGAGATTTCGACAAAGACTTTTCCAAGATCTTCAGGAAGACCGCGAAAGATCTCGAAGGCGTTTGTCCTAGAGTTTGAGAGTCGTTTATCGGTACTGAAGGTGATTCTCTTTTCGCTAAAACCCTCACTTTTCAGCATATGCCATCCAGTCCCGAATCTATAAGTATTGCCGGTAATCTTCTGAAAAAAAGGCTTAAGCTCCTTTAAAGCAGACCTAAGAAGAGTTCTTCCTGCTCCCATTCCTCTGTACTCTTTCTTGACATATAGATCATAGATGTGTCCAGATAAATTGGAAGAAAACCGTTCGTCCCTCTGTGGCCCGAAGTGGACATGTCCAATTATTTCTCCTTGGCCTCTCAAAACAAGCAACTTGTCGCCTCTCTCGAGAAAATCGAAGTAGACTTCCTCAACCGGTCTGAGTTCTGAAAGCGAATACTTACCATTACTCGATTCGGGAATCGAGTAATACATCTTCTCCATAATCCCTTTTGATTCTTCAGAAGATGGCCTATCGATATAGAAATCCTTCATCATAATACCGCCTATAGGGGAGATAAGTGATACCGTTTTTATCCAACTCCTGTATGATTATAGTAACTTTGCACATGGAGGTGTAGCAGTGAAAAGAATCTCTCTATTTTTGGTTTTGCTTGTTTTCTCTGTGATTGCTCTTGGACAATCAGAGTTCATGATTCCTATGAGCACCGAGGATTTCGGATTAAGAGGACCCGTTAAGTCAGCGAAAATATTATACCCCGAGAACGAAATGGATCTGGGAGTTGACGGGGAATTCGTCCTCTCTGGATACAGTGTTCTTTCCTTCAACGCGAATGGCAGTCTTGTTTCGCAAATTGAATATGATAAAGACGGCAATGAGCAAAGTGCGATACTCTTCAATTACGCCGCCGATGGAAAATTGCTTTCTGTGTCTGGAAGAGAGAATGGTGTAGAGGAAAACGTCGACGAAATAAAGGTCGAAAACGGAAGAATTGCCGGAATAGTTGTTGAAGACTCCGAAGGTGACTCTAATTTAATCATGGAATATGATGAGGCTGGAAGACTGATCGCCCAGAAGATATCCGGAATGAGCGAAGGCCAGGAAATTGAAATGACTATATCGATGAAGTACGATGACAATGGGAATCTTATAGAGGAGTCATTCGGAATGATGGGAATGGTACTGACAAAAACAGTCTTCGAATACAACGATAGGAATCTGAGCGTTAGAGAATTAGAGTATATGTACATGTTCGCAGAACCCGGAAGCGAACCGGAACCTATTGAATCTATTCTTGAATACAACGATATGGGCGATGTTGTTCTAAGAATATCCGACAGTGCATTTGGTGAAGAGAAAGAGGCCGTTGTTTACGAGTACGAATACGATTCAATGGGAAACTATACGCACAAAACTGGCTATTATGTCATGAATGCCGCGGATCTCGAAAAAGAAACCTGGAAAGAGACAGCAACTGTTGAAGAAGAAGAAACTCGCGAGATTGAGTATTACTGATAGAAATACCTAACCATAAGAGGGTGGAAACACCCTCTTTTTCATTTTGAAATTAATTCATACAATTACTTTTAGTCTGGCCACCTCAATTGGATTTTACATTTCCTTTAGGCAACGATACGCTCATTCTACAACAAAGCTTACTAAGAAAGATCGAACTTTCTAATTCATAGTGTAATACAACAGTGAGTTAACTTCTATATCGATTTTAGTCGCCTTAATACTATAATTCTCGTGCACAATGACTTATTGACATACAGTTCGAAAATGAACAGTAAAGCTCCGCATGACGGGAAGGTGATATTATGCGGCTGAAAAGAGTATCGATAGTTATTGTTGCGGCCCTTGTTGCAGTGCTTATGATATCTTCCTGTATTCCAAAAGATCCTGTTGCCGCCGCCACAAAGAAGTTCATTCAATTAATAGAGGAGGAAGGAGAACCGGAAGGTCCGTTTACAGGACTGTATCTGGGAGAAGTCGATCAGGGCGATGTCATTGGATCCGAGTCGGCTGAAGGTGAAGAACTCCAGTATCAGTTGCAAGGGATAAATGAAGCAGGTTATTTCTTTTATCTGGATGAGGCTCCCGGCGCATTCTACGATCACCCTGGAAAGTTAGTCGTTCTGTCTAAGGCAGGTCAGATAATCTTCGAAGAAGACACAGAGGGGTGGCCAACGTTAAACGGAAACATAGTTTCACCTTTAAGCGATCGGAACCTCTACGCTAATGCAGTTATTTGGGACAAGTGGAAATATGTCAAGGAAATAATCACGGTAATTGACATTGACTGGACACAAGTATTTCTCAGAATAAAGGGGGCAGTTATAACCAGCGGGCTTACTCCAACGCAAAATCTTTATGCTCAGGCTCGAGATGTCAGGGATCTTATGTCCAACGCTTTCAAGGCAATAATGGGAACTGACAACGTGCGAGACGTGAAATACGTATCTGCAGCAGTTTTACCAAACTGGACTGCCGTTCAAGCCGCAATGAATGACCTACTTACTACTGAAAAGGTGAACTACATGACCCTGTACTTCATTGCTCATGGAAACACGAACATAATGAATCTCGGGGGAACAACTTTCTATGCGAGTCAGTTGAGAAGCTATATACTTGAACACTCCGGCGTTAAGTTCTGCATAATAATCGAATCTTGTCACGCAGGCAGTTGGTTGGACGGGCTCAAGTCAGGCGGAGTAATTCCCGCCAACGTTGAGATAATAATAACTACAACTACAGCTGCAAAGAGCGCTTATCCCGACTGGGACAGTGCGGGTGGAGCGGCGGATCACAACCCTACCGACATGTATGTTGAATGGTCGGGAGACTTCCTGCAGAAACTCTCTTACTACACAGGAACAGGTTGGTCTCAAGTCACATCATACGCCTCCAGCAAATCCATAGACACCCTTCCCGCGATGATGTACAAGTGTTACACGGCAATAAAGGGTGGGACTCCTTCAACTACTTCGTGGACTCTGACAGAACGTTCGGTGGCAGGCTCTATTCAGGAACCTATGATATACACGAAATGGACACCTTAAGATTTTTCTAAAAGGGTTAATGAAGAGCGGGTATTCCCGCTCTTCATTTTTTCCCTCGCTTTGTTTTTCGCTAATCGCTATAATAAAAACATGGATGTTCTCTCTATTGTCAAACTGGAAAAGCAGAAGGGTTTTCTTATAAGACTGAAGGTTCTTACCGAAGAGATAAGTCTTCTCAGGGTTGAAATCGAGCTCTTCAAGACCTCAAACCACCCCGCGATAAGTGATTCACTCTTTGATGCCTCTATAATCAGGGCGTCTAAACTGGTACGTAACAGTGGTTTTACCATGAAGAGCTTTCGAGAATATGTCCGCCAGGGCTGCCCAAAACAGTTTCGGCGAGAATTATATCGCATCATGGACGATTTTGATAAGGAGGAGGTTCTCCTTGCAGGGCGAATAAAAAAACTAAAGAATCGTCGTGATCGAGTAATCGTTCACATGGATCCGCGCTACGCCTTTCATCCCGAACGAGAAGATGAAAACAGAGTAGATCTCGAAGATTTGGAAGTGATTTGCTGCCATCTAGAAAAACAGATTGCTTTCTTCAGTGGAAAGCCCCTAGACGATAGATGAAGCTAGCGTTAGAGAATCTATGGAACATCAGAAGTACTTCAGTTGAATCCCTTCTCCAATGACCGAGACTAATAAACCAAAACAGCCAGCAAGAGTTATCAGTAGTTTACACTTCGGACTATACTCCTAGTTGATTAGGCGAAAGAATAGCAGTTAAACAACTATTCGAAGAATCCTTCTGCGACAAATGCAGATCAGAATTTTTCCCGCTTTGTTCTTTTTCTATGCATTAGAGTCTGCAAGAATATGCAACCAAGAGTAATATCTACGAACCATTTGACCATGAGAGATCTCATTAAGTCTGATACAAGAATTACCAGAAAACTATCACTTGTCGAACATGAAGCGCTCACTTCTATCAACCCTTACTGAGCTCCCCTGAGAAAATGTGTCCCGGTAGATTCATAGATGTTTTCCCGGAGAATCGTTCAGCTCTAGCTGTTCCACGTTTCGACGAATCTCTCATGAGAGATCAGCGGTCGGCTAATGAATTTCAGAAGAGCATCATCTATTGTCTCTTTTCTTACAAGTTCGTAGCCCGCCTCCTCGACTTTGAGGAGTATCTCTTTTCCTTCATCTGTTGGATCTCCCCTGTCAAACATTAGGTGAACATGAGGCCTGATCAAAGCACCGGAAAACACTACGCTTGCATTCTCCGCCAGTTCACGCACGATCCTTGTAAGAGTGTCGAAGTTTTCCTTTTCCCACCAGCCGCCTGTAGATACCAGCATAATCTTCTCCGTTTTCCAGCCGGCTCTCATCTTGGCCCGAGTCCTGCCATTAACAATACTTAGTACTGGATCTATCATAGGACATAGCCTGTTTATTAGA
>JAFGAP010000115.1 GCA_016933635.1 Kosmotogaceae bacterium | reverse complement strand
CCGATGTCGTGCAGCAGGGCGCCTCTGTACATGTTTTCTATTTCCTCTTCCGATGCTCCCATTTTCTCGGCAAGTTGAACTGTAAGATCGGTCACTCTCCTTGAGTGTTCCTCGGTGTCCATGTCTCTCATTTCCAGTGTTCGTGCAAGAACTTCCAAGGTCTGATCGTAGGCTTATGCGATCTTTCTGTTGCTTTCTTTCAAATTATCGATCATCAGAGCAACATCTATCGCAAGTGAAGCTTGTGCCGAAAGAGTCTGCAGGAAATCGTTCCATTCACTGTCTCTGTGAATCTGCGTCGTATCGAATGTTTCAAGGACTCCCAGAATTCTTCCTCTCGTTTCAAGGGGTACGGCATGATAATCCTTCACTTTCATATCTATCAGGTTCTTGAGCCTCGGGCATTCGGGACTGCTAGAAGTGTCCATCGGACCGGAGTAAGGCTTTCCCGACGAAGCAACTGAACCGGGTATTGTTCCTTCCAATGGAAGTTCTCTGAAGTCCATTTCTCCAGTGACTATTCCCATTCCGTGAGCGTATCTCAGAACACTACGGCTATTGTCAATCAAGAAGACATCGGCGCCATCTACGCCAAGCCTCGAGATCAATCTTTCGAGAAAGACATCCAACATCTTTTCAAGTTCGAAGTGATAACTGACTGCCATATCTATTTCGTGCAATGCACGAATATTTGCTAGTCTATGCGTTGCGCTTCTTTCGGATTCGACCAGTTGAGTTATATCTACACCTGTCAAAACGAAGTAATCATGTTCCCCTCTCCAGCTTGTAAGATTGCTAAGTGCCCATCGGACGTGTAAGGTAGTCGACGAAATCTCTAAATCTGCCTCATAGAAGGTCTCTTCCTTCTTGTCCGGTGTTTTGCTTACAATCCTCTCGATCCAGTTTGCAAGATCCGGGGTTGCGAATACTTCGGAGCAGTTCTTTCCAACCATATCCTACGATTTGAGTGAGAGAATCTCCTCAAAAGTCTCGTTTGAGAAGACAATGATTCCTTCGCTATTGAATACCGCAACAAAAACGCCCGCAGTGTCGAGGACTGCGTCGGAAAAGTCTTTCTGCTTTACGAGTTCGAGTTGAGTCTTGTTTTTCTCGCTAAACTCACGGTAAATGAGAAAGTAGAATAGAATCCCGCTGAAGAGGACAAAGGCCCAGCCCTTGTAAGTCTGTGCGTGAGTTGCGATACTTCTGTCAACGAACACCAAGTCTACAACTATATCCGACAGGAGTATCCACAGAATCCCGAATAATATGTACAGAAACGCTACTTTTAACGCTGGATTCTTCATATTAAATTCTATTTGACCGATGCCGAGAAAAGCAATGAAAGTGAAGAGATTTCGTTCTGATAGAAGATATGGATTAGATGTGAAAGTACGCTATGTTTACCCCTCTTTCGCCACTGCTACCGGGTTTTCATCGACTTAAATTTCCTTTTTCCTAAGAGATTGCGAATTGGACAAAAATATTGAAGATCCTGGAGTTTCGTGAGTCCTGGCCTGACGATCTTGAATGATGCTGATGAAACCGTGATCCCGAAGCATTCGAAAAGGTCCAAAGGGATAAGAAGTCCGGCAACTATTAGCCATCTTTTTATGTTTTTCATATGATTGCTGTGCCACTTGAAGACCGAAATTAGCACTGATTACAGACTCAACCGGAGAGAATCACTTTTGAAGGAGAACTGGTAAACTTAAATAGGAGAGAAACGATCGGGATAAAGGAGACGATTGTTATGAAGAAATTCTTTCTTACCGTTGGAATAGTTCTTTTCGTTGTTTTGTTTTTCGCTGGGTGTTTCAGTTTAAATGGAGTTCCCGACAAAGTGAAGAACTCCGTAGAAGCTGTCATGAACGATTGGAATCTTCTATTCTCGAATTCACTTGAGCTGATTTCATGGGATTACGTTGGAATAATAGAGGATTATGATGACCTAAAAGAAACACTCGAGTCGCTTACAGATCCCGATTCCGTTCGGCTTTTCCAGATAGACATAATAGATCCTTCCTTTGCATCGATAATTCTTCTCTCTTCAATTCCGTCCCCTGACCAGGACGAATTTGCCGAGGCGGTTGAGGAGCTTGTTGAACTGGGGCAACACAAGGTCAGAATGAACTGGAAAATAATCCCTTCTGGGTCAGAGTTCACAACCATCGCCCTAGTGGATGGAAATAACATGGTCTGGGATTCAATAGTTGGAAGCGTCGTT